>NZ_JACAPN010000014.1:0-163889 GCF_013385665.1 Pseudomonas sp. D4002 | reverse complement strand
GGCTTGCTCGCGAATGCGGTACCTCAGTCACAGATGTAGTGGCTGACACGCCGCATTCGCGAGCAAGCCCGCTCCCACATGGGTTTTGCGTTGCTTATAAGGTCAGGGTCAGGCGTTTTACCAATGCGCCCGGTAATAGATTCGACGAGGTATTGCGCTGGCTGTACGTACTCGCCGACAGCAGCAATTCCCGATCAGCGGTCAGCGCTTCCAGTTGCGAGCCCAGCAGGCTGTAAACGCTGTCATCAAAACGCATGGTGCTGACCGGCGCCTTGATCTCGCCGTCTTCGACCCAGAACGTGGCGAAGCGGGTCATGCCGGTCAGGCGTGCGGCGGGCTGGTCGGAGTAGTTCAGGTACCACAGGTTGCTGATGTACAAGCCGGTACCCAGTTGCTTGAGGATATCGGCCTGAGCCAGGTCGCCGGCGGCCATCTGCAGGGCGCTTGGAGATTCATCGCCGCTGGCGCCATTGGTGCTCAAGCCGTATTCGGCAGCACTGCGAGAGTTCACCAATTGGCCTTCAGCCTTGCCGGCATTGATCAGCTTCACATCACTGCGCGGATAGCCGTCACGGGAAAACGCCGAACTCAGGGAGCCGCTGACCTGTTCGTCCAGGGTCACCAGCGGGCTCAAGGACTGATCACCGCCATACAACCGTTGCAACGGACTGCCTTTGCTGGCGATGGCCTGGGCGGAAAACCCGCCCCAGGTCAGCATGCTGATGATCTCTTCCATGGCCGCCGGTGCCAGGTAGGCGCGGTATTGCCCCGGTGCCAGCGGGTGCAGCGGGCGACCAAGGTATTCCAGTTGCTCACGGGCCTGCTTGAAACGCTGCGCGAAGGCCACGCTGTCCCAATCGTTGCCGGCGTAGCTGGCTTTCACCGCTTCACCGTTGGCGTGGAACAGGCTGAAGTCGAAGTTGAAACTGTTGGCCTGGTGCCAGCCGAAGGCGCCTGATGAACTGGCGAAACCACGGCTGATAGGGCCGGCGGCGTAGAAGCCGACCATGTCCACACCTTCAGCGGCCAGGCTGACTGCTTCCAGCACCTGGGCCAGGTCCGGCAGTGGTCGGTCCTGCTGGTCCTTGTTTTGCCAGGCGTTGTGGTTGAGCAGCAGGTACGGATCCTGGGGCAACAACGGCAAGGTCTCGCGCAGTTGTTGCAGGCCGTCGGCCAGGCGCTGGCGATCCAGTTCAGGCTCGCCCGCCAGGGTGATACCGAGGTCGGCGTGGCGCCCGTCGTTGATCAGCTTCAGGTTCAGGCTGGCCTGTTGCACCTGGCCGGCCTGGCGCACTTTGCCGTGGTTGAAACGCACAAACTCGGAGGACTCGTCGGCGTAGCCGAGATGGAATTGTTCGTTGTCGGTGATGGCCTGCTTGAGCCAATCCACCAGGGCTTTGAAATTATTCATCAGGCGTCTCCCCCGAACACGTCCACGTTGCTGAACACACAGGCCGGCGACGCATGGCCGACGCGGATCACCTGGTTGGGTTCGCCCTTGCCGCAGTTCGGCGTGCCCAGCACCTTGAAGGTGCTGGCGTCGCCGACGGCGCTGAGGTTGCGCCAGAACTGCGCGGAAATCGCCCGGTAGTTGGGGTTCTTTACCACGCCTTTGAGTTCGCCGTTTTCAATCAACTGGCCCCACTCGCAGCCAAACTGGAATTTGTTGCGTGCATCGTCAATCGACCACGAACGGTTGGTGGACATCAGGATGCCGTTCTCGATGCCGCCAATCAGCTGCGCCATGTTCTGGTCGCCGGCCTCGATATTCAGGTTGGCCATGCGGTCGATCGGCGCGCGGTTCCAGCTGCAGGCGCGGCTGTTGGCCACGCCTTGCATGCCGGAGCGGTATTGCGACAACGCACCGCCCAACGGCTTGAGCAGCAAGCCTTCGCGGATCAGGAATTGTTTGCTGGCCTTCGTGCCGTCGTCGTCATGCCCATAGCTGGCGAGCTGCTCGGGAATGTCCGGATCGAAGGTCACGTTCAGCAGGTTGGAGCCGTATTGCAGGTGACCGAAATCGCTGGCCTTGACGAAGCTGGTGCCGGCGTAATTGCGCTCGTCGCCCAGGATGCGGTCGAGTTCCAGCGGGTGGCCGATGGATTCGTGGATCTGCAGGATCATCTGGTCGGGCATCAGCAGCAGGTCGCGCGGGCCCTGGGGTGTGTTCGGTGCCAGCAGCAGTTGCAGCGCCTGGTCGGCAATCTGCGGCGCGGCGCCCACCAGGCCGAAGCGGCTGATCACGTCAAAGCCGCCTTGCTGGCCGAAGTTGGTGCCGCCCAGGGTGCGGGTCTGGCTGTCATTGCCGTCGTAGGCCGTGACGTTGACACCCGGGAACACAAACCGCTGGGCCTGGCGCAGTTCGGCGCCGGCGCTGTTGAGGTAGATCTGTTCGACGTGGGTGGTGCCCAGGCTGACTTCCCAGTTCACCAGGCGCTCGTCCTTGGGCACGGCGGCCGATTCGGCGCCGAGCAGTTGGTAGCAGTCGCTCAGGGACGGGAAGGGCTGGTCGAGGCTCGGCGACAGGTAGTCGGCAATGTCGCTGGACACTGGCTGGTCGCGCAGGTCGAGCAGGGCGTGGGGCTTGATGAGCCGGGCTTGCTGTTCGGCGCGCTCAAGGGCGGCTTGCAGGCCGGGCAGGGAAATGTCGTGGGTGGCGGCGTAGGCTTCGACGCCATTGAGGCGCACGGTGAGCATCGCGCCTTCGTCCTGGCTGAGGTGTGGCGGCTCGGCGACGTTCTTGCGTACCGACAGGTACTGGCCGGACTCGCGGACGTAGCGCAGGGAAAAGAATTCGGCGGTAGTGCGCAGGGCACTGAACTGCTTTTTGAGTGTGGCGTGGTGTTCGAACATGGGGCCTTCCTTGTGGGCGGCTCGGCGCGGGCAGGCAAACAGAGTAGGCCTGGGCTGGGAGCTGATCAAGGAAAGTGTAGGCGGGCGGGAGGTCTTGCGGTGTCAGATCGGGCCTCTTCGGGAGCAAGCCCCCTCCCACATTTGATCGGGTTCACACGGTCAAAAATGTGGGAGCGGGCTTGCTCGCGAAGGGAGCACCTCGGTCCATCAGTTACTGCGCAGTAGGACCTACTTCACGCATCGGCTTGCCACGCACCGGCGCATCGCCTGCCACGTAGTAATCCGCAGTGCTGCGCGGCAGTGGCTTGCGGCCACGGATCTTGTCGGCGATTTTCTCGGCGATCATGATCGTCGGCGCGTTCAGGTTGCCGGTGGTGATGATCGGCATGATCGACGCGTCAACTACCCGCAGACCCTGCATGCCATGCACACGGCCTTCGGCGTCAACCACGGCCATCTCGTCGGTGCCCATCTTGCACGAGCAGGACGGGTGGAACGCGGTCTCGGCGTGCTCGCGGATAAATTTATCCAGTTGCTCGTCGGTCTGCACGTCGATGCCCGGGCTGATTTCGCGGCCACGGTATTGGTCGAGTGCCGGCTGTTGCATGATTTCACGGGTCAGGCGGATGCCGTCACGGAATTCCTGCCAGTCCTGTTCGGTGGCCATGTAGTTGAAGAGGATGCTCGGGTATTCCCGTGGGTTCTTCGACTTCAGCTGCACGCGGCCACGGCTCGGCGAACGCATGGAACCCATGTGCGCCTGGAAACCGTGCTCTTTCACACCGTTGCTGCCGTTGTAGTTAATCGCTACCGGCAGGAAGTGATACTGGATGTTCGGCCAATCGAATTCTTCACGGGTACGGATGAAACCGCCCGCTTCGAACTGGTTGCTGGCGCCGATGCCGGTGCCGTTGAACAGCCACTCGGCACCAATGGCCGGCTGGTTGTACCAGAGCAGCGACGGGTACAGCGAGACCGGTTGGGTGCAGGCGTATTGCAGGTATAGCTCAAGGTGATCCTGCAGGTTTTCGCCGACGCCTGGCAGGTCGTGGACCACCGGGATGTCGAGGCTTTCCAGCAGCTTCGCCGGGCCGACGCCGGAGCGTTGCAGCAGTTGCGGCGAAGCGATTGCGCCGCTGCACACCAGGACTTCCTTGCGGGCACGGGCTTCAACGCGTTCTTCAGCGGCACCGATCAGGTAACGCACGCCGACGGCGCGCTTGCCTTCGAACAGGACTTTGTCGGTCAGGGCGTGGGTGACGATGGTCAGCGTCGAGCGCTTCTTGGCCGTGTCCAGGTAACCGCGAGCGGTGCTGGCGCGACGACCGTTTGGCGTCACGGTACGGTCCATCGGGCCGAAGCCTTCCTGCTGGTAGCCGTTCAAGTCTTCGGTACGTGGGTAACCGGCCTGTACGCCGGCTTCAACCATCGCGTGGAACAGCGGGTTGTTGCCGGCCTTTGGCGTGGTCACGCTGACCGGGCCGTCTCCACCGTGGTAGTCGTTCGGGCCGATGTCGCGGGTTTCGGCTTTACGGAAATACGGCAGGCAGTCCAGGTAGGTCCAGTCTTCCAGGCCCGGCAGTTTCGACCAGTTGTCGTAGTCCATCGCGTTGCCGCGGATGTAGCACATGCCGTTGATCAGCGAGGAGCCGCCGAGGCCCTTGCCGCGACCGCATTCCATCCGGCGGCCGTCCATGTGTGGCTCTGGATCGGTTTCGTAGGCCCAGTTGTAGCGGCGGCCTTGCAGCGGGAATGCCAGGGCGGCTGGCATCTGGGTACGAAAATCGAAACGGTAGTCCGGGCCGCCGGCTTCCAGCAGCAGGACGGTGACGCCTTCGTCTTCGGTCAGACGGGTCGCCAGGGTGTTACCGGCGGAGCCGGCACCCACAATGATGTAGTCGTATTCTTGGGACATTGAATGCACCCTCGTGAAAGTTGGTTCAGGCTGCTTTTGTGGCGAGGGAGCTTGCTCCCGTTCGACTGCACAGCAGTCGCAAAGTCAGCGCTCGAGTTCTGTCTGAAAGAACTGCGGTACCTGGCATGGGGCTGCTTCGCAGCCCGACGGGAGCAAGCTCCCTCGCCACATGGGCCATGCCAGGCTCAATCAGGTTTTAGAACACCGAGGCGTAGTCGCCCAGCTCAACCTGTACCGATTTGATGCGAGTGAAGTTGTTCAGCGAGCTGATCCCGTTTTCACGGCCCACGCCCGACTGCTTGTAGCCGCCCACCGGCATCTTCGCGTCGGACTCGCCCCAGGCGTTGATCCAGCAGATACCGGCTTCCAGCTGATGAATCACGCGGTGGGCGCGGTTCAGGTCCTTGGTCACCAGGCCAGCGGCCAGGCCGAAGTCGGTGTCGTTGGCGCGGCGGATCACTTCTTCTTCGGTGTCGTAGGTGAGGATGCTCATCACCGGGCCGAAGATTTCTTCACGGACGATGGTCATTTCGTCGGTGCAGTCAGTGAACACGGTCGGGGCCACGTAGGCACCCTTGGCGAATTCACCGTCGGTCAGACGGTCGCCGCCGCACAGCACGCGGGCGCCTTCTTCTTTACCTTTGGCGATGTAGCCGAGCACGCTTTCCATGTGGGCGAAGCTGACCAGCGGGCCGAAGTTGGTGTTTTCATCTTCCGGGTTGCCGATGCGGATGCGGGCAACGCGCTCGGCGATCTTGGCTTCGAACGCGCCTTTGAGGGCGGTCGGAACGAACACGCGGGTGCCGTTGGTGCAGACCTGGCCCGAGCTGTAGAAGTTGGCCATCATCGCGATGTCGGCGGCGCGGTCGAGGTCGGCGTCGTCGAAAATGATCAGCGGGGATTTGCCGCCCAGTTCCATGGTGACTTCCTTGAGCGAAGAGCTCGAAGCGCTGGCCATGACTTTCTTGCCGGTGTCGGTGCCGCCGGTGAAGGAGACTTTCTCGATGCGCGGGTGTTCGGTCAGCCAGGTGCCGACTTCACGGCCGCTGCCGGTCAGGACGTTGAACACGCCATCCGGAACGCCGGCGGCGGTGTAGATTTCAGCCAGTTTCAGGGTGGTCAGCGAGGTGACTTCGCTTGGCTTGAAGATCATCGCGTTACCGGCCGCCAGGGCAGGTGCGGATTTCCACAGGGCGATCTGGATCGGGTAGTTCCATGCGCCGATACCGGCCACGACGCCCAGCGGCTCGCGACGGGTGTAGACGAACGAGGTGTCACGCAGCGGGATCTGCTCGCCTTCGATGGCGGGCACCAGGCCTGCGTAGTATTCCAGCACGTCAGCGCCGGTGACGATGTCGACGTATTGGGTTTCGGAATACGGCTTGCCGGTGTCCAGGGTTTCCAGGGCGGCCAGTTCGTCGTTGCGCTCACGCAGGATGTCGACGGCACGACGCAGGATGCGCGAACGCTCCATGGCAGTCATGGCGGCCCAGATTTTCTGGCCCTTTTCGGCGCTGACCACAGCGCGCTCGACGTCTTCTTTGGTAGCGCGTTGCACGTTGGCGAGAACTTCACCGTTAGCCGGGTTGATGGCTTCGAAAGTGGCATCGCTGCCAGCGTCGGAGTAGCCGCCGTCAATGTAGAGTTTTTGCAGTTCGAAACGGGCCATAAAGTCCTCGCAAGTGCATTAGTGGTTGGCGCGGTTCGGGAGTTGAGCGTTTATGTGTGCTCTAACTCACCTGCTTGGCCAATTGGAAATCCATGTATTCGTAAGCGATCCGTTGCGCCTGCTCCGTGTCGAAAGCGTCTCCCGACAGGGCGCCGCGCAACCACAAACCGTCGATCAGGGCCGCCAGGCCTCGGGCTGCGCTGCGTGCCTCGGGCAACGGCAACGCTCGGCGGAACTGGCAACACAGGTTGGAATACAGACGGTGATCGTTGATCCGCTGCAGCCTGTGCAATGACGGGTGGTGCATGCTGGTGGCCCAGAAGGCCAGCCAGGTTTTCATAGCCGGGCCGTTGACTTGGCTGGCGTCGAAGTTGCCTTCGATGATCACCTGAAGATGGGCCCGCGGGCTGTCATCTTTCAGCGCCAACCGGCGCTCGGTGACGTTCTCGATCAGCACGTTCATCAGGTACCGCATCGTGGCGGCGATCAGGCCATTCTTGTCCTGAAAATAGTGACTGATGATGCCATTCGAGACACCGGCCAGACGGGCGATCAGCGCAATGCTGGCATCCCCCATTCCGACCTGATCGACGGCCGTCAATGTGGCTTCGATCAACTGCTGGCGGCGTATGGGTTGCATACCGACCTTGGGCATCGTGCACCTCTCCTTAGGCCTGCCAACGGGCGATAAACGTCCGTCGGCTTGAGGGCCAGTCTATTTTGTTTTGATTGAACGTTCAATCAACAAAGAATAAGATCTGCGACAAATGGTCGCTGCCTACAGGTATTTCCTACGTGCATGTGGCGCCACCTGACATCGGGAAAACCCATGAAACAGCCCGGCACAGCGGTTCGCCGGGGGTTTATGGTTTTTCGGGGTGTCTTTATACACCCGTCCGTCGACTGCCGAAAAATCGATGGCTCGGGTCAAGCGTTGCCTTGTGTTTCTCTGCACTGCCCGGAGCATCTGTGCCATGAGTTCTGCCTCTCTTATAAAGACCCCGCCAGAAAAGGTGCGGGTCAACGGTTGGGTGTTCTACACCTCCACCGCGCTGATTCTGTTGTTGACCGCGATTCTGATCATCGCCCCGCAGGAAGCCGGCAGGATGCTCGGTGTGGCCCAAGCCTGGTTGTCGAAAAGCTTTGGCTGGTACTACATGGTCGTGATCGCCGCCTACCTGGTGTTTGTGGTGGGCCTGGCGTTTTCGTCCTATGGCAAATTGAAACTGGGCAGCAAGGACGACACCCCGGACTTCAGCTACGGCGCCTGGGCCGGCATGCTCTTCTCGTCGGGCATCGGCATCTCGCTGCTGTACTTCGGCGCCTCCGAGCCGCTGGACCACTACTTCAACCCGCCTGAAGGCGCATCGGCCACCGGCGAAGCTGCACGCCAGGCGTTGCAGTTGACGTTCCTGCACTGGGGCCTGCACGGCTGGGCGATCTACGCACTGGTCGGCTTGGCCGTGGCGTACTTTGCCTACCGTCATAACCAGCCGCTGGCCCTGCGCTCGGCGCTGTACCCGCTGGTGGGCGAGCGTTGGGTCAAAGGTGCGGCCGGTCACGCGGTAGACGGCTTCGGCATGTTCGTAACGCTGCTGGGCCTGGTGACGAACCTGGGGATTGGTTCGATGCAAGTGTCCTCCGGGTTGGAAAACCTGTTCGGCATGGAACACAGCAACACCAACCTGCTGATCGTGATCATCGTGATGAGCACCGTGGCGACCATTGCCGCCGTGTCGGGTGTGGAGAACGGCATTCGCCGCCTGTCCAACCTGAACATCGTGCTGTTCAGCGGCCTGCTGATTTTCGTATTGCTGTTTGGCCCGACTTTGCACTTGCTCAACGGCTTCGTGCAGAACATCGGCGACTACATGAACGGCATCGTGCTGAAGACCTTCGACCTGTACGTGTACGAAGGCGACGCCGACAAGACCGAACGCTGGATGGGCCTGTGGACCCTGTTCTACTGGGCCTGGTGGATTTCCTGGGCGCCATTCGTGGGCATGTTCATCGCGCGTATTTCCCGTGGTCGCACGGTGCGTGAACTGGTGGCCGGCGTGCTGCTGATCCCGCTGGGCTTCACCCTGGCGTGGCTGTCGATCTTCGGCAACTCGGCCCTGGACCTGGTGGTGAACCATGGCGCGGTGGAGTTGGGCAAGACGGCGCTGGAACAGCCGTCCATGGCGATCTACCAACTGCTTGAGCATTACCCGGCGTCGAAAATCGTCATCGGTGTGTCGATCTTCGTGGGCTTCGTACTGTTCCTGACCCCGGCGGATTCCGGCGCGGTGATGATGGCGAACCTGTCCTGCAAGGGCGGCAACGTTGACGAAGATGCGCCGCACTGGCTGCGGATTTTCTGGTCGGCGGTGATCACCCTGGTGACCATCGGCCTGCTGTTCGCCGGTAACTTCGAAGCCATGCAAACCATGGTGGTGCTGGCGGGCTTGCCGTTCTCGGTGGTGCTGGTGTTCTTCATGTTCGGCCTGCACAAGGCGATGCGCCAGGACGTGGCGATCGAGTTGGAGCAGGCGCAGTTGGCCGAGCGTGGTCGGCGTGGTTTCAGCGAGCGTTTGACTGCCCTGGACCTGCAACCGAGCCAGGGTACCGTGCAACGCTTTATGGACAAGCACGTCACGCCGGCGCTGGAAGAAGCGGCGACTGCGTTGCGTGACCAGGGGCTGGAAGTGCAGACCCTGCTGGGCAAATCCAAGCGCTGCATTGGTGTGCGCATCGAGATGCAAGAGGGCAATCCGTTTGTCTACGAGGTCAGCCTGGATGCTTATTCGTCGGCACCGAACGACTTGCCCGAGGAAGAACGCACGCGCTACTACCGCGCCGAGGTTTACCTGCACAACGGGCCTCAGGAATACGACCTGATGGGCTTCACCCAGGAGCAGATCACCCGGGACGTGCTCGATCAGTTTGAAAGCCATCGGCAGCTCCTTGGCCGTGTCTATAGCTGAGTGTTGAAAGGACAGGTGGTGTCGTTACTGACACCACCTGAGCAAAATGTGGGAGCGGGCTTGCTCGCGAATGCGCAGTGTCAGTCAGTACATCTGACACTGATACACCGCATTCGCGAGCAAGCCCGCTCCCACATTTTTTTTGCGGTGTCTGTTAGCCCAGGTTCTTGCCCAAGAGGGCGTGATAGAGCTCGCTGTCACCCAGAATCCCCACCACCTTGTTGTTGTCCTGCAGCACCAGCTTGTTCCCTGTCTGATACCGAATCTGCAACGCCTCACGCATCCCGATATTCGAATCCACCAGCGTCGGCATCCGGCCCAGGCCCTCCACCGATTGCCCCGGTGCCCAGTTCTGCAGGTTCAGCACCGAACCGTTCTGCCGCGCGCCCTTGATGGTGTTGCCTTCGGCCAGGTCCAGCCACGAGTCACCGCCCGGGTCCAGGCTGATGGAGCCGTTGACGTGGGTGCAGTTATCCACCGTGCGCATCAGGCTGCGGCCACACAGCACATTCAGCGGGTTGGTGTGGGCCACGAAGGTCCGCACATAGTCATCCGCCGGGTTCAGCACGATCTCTTCCGGCACGCTGTACTGGATGATCCGGCCGTCTTTCATGATCGCGATGCGGCTGCCGAGTTTCAGCGCCTCATCCAGGTCGTGGCTCACGAATACGATGGTCTTGCTCAGCTTGCGTTGCAGCTCCAGCAACTCATCCTGCAAGCCCTGGCGGATCAGCGGGTCGAGTGCCGAGAAGGGTTCGTCCATCAACAGGATATCGGCGTCCATCGCCAATGCGCGGGCCAGGCCGACACGCTGCTGCATGCCACCGGAAAGCTCGTCGGGCTTCTTGTTGCGCCACTGCGACAGGCCCACCAGTTCCAGCTTGTCGTCCACCAGCTTGCGTCGTTCTTTCTCCGGGCGGCCCTGCATCTCCAGGCCGAAGCTGATGTTCTCGCGCACCGTCAGCCAGGGCATCAGGGCGAACTTCTGGAACACCATGGCGATGCGCTGGGTGCGCATCATTTTCAGCTCGGCGGGGGTGCAGGATGCGATGTCGATCTGGCGACCTTCATGCTCCACAAACAGCTTGCCGCGGCTGACGGTGTTCAAGCCATTGATGCAGCGCAACAAGCTCGACTTGCCCGAGCCGGACAGGCCCATCAGCACGCAGATCTCGCCTTTCTCGACATCCAGGCTGGCGTTTTCAACGCCGACAATCTGCCCGGTCTTTTTCAGGATCTCGTTGCGCGTCATGCCCTGGTCCAGCAGCTTGAGCGCCTCGCGTGGGTCTTTGGAGAAGATCACGTCGACATTTTCGAATCGGATAATGCTCATGCATCACCCCCTACTTTGGCGTCGGGTTGTTTGCAGATGCGGTCGAGCATGATGGCCAGCAGTACGATCGCCAGGCCGGCTTCAAAGCCCAGGGCGATGTCGGCGGTGTTCAGCGCGTTGACCACCGGTTTGCCGAGGCCGTCGGCGCCCACCAGGGCCGCGATCACCACCATCGACAACGACAGCATGATGCATTGGGTAATGCCGGCGGCGATGCTCGGCATGGCGTGGGGCAGTTCGATCCGCGAGAGCAACTGACGGCGCGAGCAGCCAAAGGCCTTGCCGGCGTCCATCAACTCTTGCGGCACATCACGGATACCCAGGTAAGTCAGACGGATAGGCGCGGCAATCGCAAACACCACCGTGGAAATCAGCCCGGGCACCACACCCAGCCCGAAGAGGGTCAGGGTAGGGATGAGGTAGACGAAGGTCGGTACGGTCTGCATCAGATCGAGCACCGGCCGCATCAGGGTGTAGAACATCGGTTTGTGCGCGGCAACAATGCCCAGCGGCACCCCGATCACCACGCAGACCAGGGTGGCGAACAGCACTTGCGCCAGGGTCTCCATGGTTTCCTGCCAGTACCCCAGGTTGAGGATCAGCAGGAAGGAGGCGATGACAAAAACGGTCAGGCCCCATTTGCGTTGAATGAAGTGAGCGAGCAGCGCAATCAGACCGATCAATGCCAGTGGATTGAACCAGGTCAGCGCGAACGTCACGCCGTGGATCATCGTTTCCAGGGTCGATGCGATTGCGTCGAAGTAGGCGGCCCCGTGTTGGGTCAACCACTCAACGAAGGCAGCGATGTACTGGCCTAGCGGGATTTTATGTTCAGTCAGCATGGTAGTGAATGTCCACATGCGAAGAGGAAAAACATCCCGGGCCAGCGTACCGGCCCGGGGTCAGCGGTTACTTGGCGAGGTAAGCTTTGACGGCCTCCAATCCTGGTTTGCCATCGACCGTGGTGACACCGGCGAGCCAGGTGTCGAGCACTTGCGGGTTCTTCTTCAGCCACGCCTTGGCGGCGGCGTCAGGCTTCATTTTGTCGTCCAGGACATTACCCATCAGGGTGCTTTCCATGTTCAGGGTGAACGACAGGTTTTTCAGCAACTGGCCCACGTTGCTGCATTCCTGGGTGTAGCCCTTGCGGACGTTGGTGTAGATGGTGGCCTGGCCGTAGTTGGGGCCGAATGAATCATCACCCCCGGTCAGGTACTTCATCTTGAAGCGGGTGTTCATCGGGTGCGGTTCCCAGCCGAGGAACACGATGGCCTGGTCGCGCTTGGTGGCGCGTTCCACCTGCGAAAGCATCCCGGCTTCGCTGGATTCGACCACTTTGAAACCGGCGGTTTTCAGGCCGAAAGCGTCCTTGTCGATGAGGGTCTGGATGGTCCGGTTGCCGTCGTTGCCCGGCTCGATCCCGTAGATCTTGCCGCCCAGCTCATCCTTGAATTTGACGATGTCGGCGAAGTCTTTCAGGCCCTTGTTGTACAGCGCTTCCGGTACGGCCAGGGTGTACTTGGCGTTTTCCAGGTTGGCGCGCACGGTTTCCACGGTGCCGGCATCACGGTACTGCTTGATGTCGTTTTCCATGGTCGGCATCCAGTTGCCGAGGAAGATGTCCATGTTCTTGCCGTCGGCCAGGGACTTGTAGGTCACTGGTACTGAAATCATCGTGGTGCGGGGTTTGTAGCCGAGGCCCTTGAGGACTTCGCTGGTGGTGGCGGTGGTGACGGTGATGTCGGTCCAGCCGACATCGGAGAAGTTGACGGTCTGGCATTGCGCCGGTTCTGCAGCGTGAGCCACGACTGGCAGACTCAGCATGGCGGCCAACAACAACGACGGGGAACCTTTCATGGGGGTGGACTCCTGGTGTTTTTCTGGCGGCAATAACACCGCGCTTATAAGTGTTGCGGTTGGGCGTGCGGCACAGCTCTGCCACGCAACTGTGCAAACGAGTCGAGACTGATCATGTACCAGTGAAAATCTGACGCCTACAGGGGGCGTCGTATCCAGTACAGGGATGGTCGTATCCAGTGTCGGTGACGTCGCTTACAGATTTTTTCCACGGCAAAACTGCACTTTTTACCGATCTGCACCGCAAAAAACGGCCAAAACGTCGCCTTCCACAACAGCGGCGCTGATGAGCATGGGTACGTCGGTGTGAGACGCCGTGAGCGCCAACAAAAGCTTGATGATGGCCGCATCTGGGCGGATTGCGACATGAGCGTAGCAGCTCCGTCACCAGGCGTTATGTGCGCCTGGCCTGTGCTCATCGAGGAGTTTCACGGCAATGGCTATCAGCGTTTTCGACCTGTTCAAGATCGGCATTGGGCCTTCGAGTTCTCACACCGTCGGCCCCATGCGCGCCGCGGCGTTGTTCGTTCAAGGATTACGTGAACGTGATGTGTTGGAACAAGTCAGGCGCGTCGAAGTTCAGCTGTATGGCTCCTTATCGGCCACGGGCATCGGTCACGGCAGCGACAACGCGGTGATCATGGGCCTGATGGGCGAGTGGCCGGACGCGATCGATCCGTCACAGATCGGCATCCGCATCGAAACCCTGCGCGAGACCAACACCCTGCTGCTGGACGCACGTTTGCCGGTGCCTTTCTTATGGGCGCGGGACATGCGCCTGATCGACGAAAACCTGCCGTTCCACCCCAATGCCATGACCCTGGTGGTGTTTGGTGATAACGGCGAGCTGCACCGCGACACCTACTACTCGGTGGGCGGCGGATTCGTGGTGGATGAAGCCCAGGCCAACAGCGGCGTGGCGGACATGGACCGCACCGAGCTGCCCTATGATTTTTCCAGTGCGGTGGAACTGCTGCAGCTGTGCAAGACCCACAACCTGCGCGTCGCTGAGCTGATGTTGGCGAACGAAAAAACCTGGCGCTCGGAAGAAGAAATCCGCAGCGGCCTGATGAAGCTTTGGCGCGCCATGCAGGATTGCGTGGAGCAAGGCCTAAAGCACGAAGGCATCCTTCCCGGCGGTCTCAATGTTCGGCGGCGTGCAGCCAAGTTGCACCGCAGCTTGCAGGAGCTGGGCAAGCCGAACGTGATCGGCTCGACCTTGAGCGCGATGGAATGGGTCAACCTGTTCGCCCTGGCGGTGAATGAAGAAAACGCCGCCGGCGGGCGCATGGTCACGGCACCGACCAACGGCGCGGCGGGGATCATCCCGGCGGTGCTGCACTACTTCATGAAGTTCAGCGAAGAAGTGACCGAGGCCAACGTGGTCGACTATTTCCTCGGCGCGGCGGCGGTGGGCATCCTGTGTAAGAAGAACGCGTCGATCTCGGGTGCCGAAGTCGGCTGCCAGGGTGAAGTCGGCTCGGCGTGCGCCATGGCGGCGGCGGGGTTGGCGGAGATCCTCGGGGCTACGCCGGAGCAATTGTGCAACGCGGCGGAGATCGGACTGGAGCACAACCTCGGCCTGACCTGCGACCCGGTAGGCGGGCTGGTGCAGGTGCCGTGCATCGAGCGTAATGCGATTGCCGCGGTGAAGGCGATCAACGCGGCGCAGATGGCGCTGCGGGGGGATGGCCAGCACTTCATCTCGCTGGACCGGGTGATCCGCACCATGCGCGATACCGGGGCGGATATGCATGACAAGTACAAGGAAACATCGCGGGGTGGGTTGGCGGTGAGTGCGGTGGAGTGTTGATCCGGAAAGACCGCGTCGCCTGCATTCGCGAGCAAGCCCGCTCCCACATTCGACCGAGTTCCTACTGAAAAAACGCGGTCAAGTGTGGGAGCGGGCTTGCTCGCGAATGCGGTAGACCGGGCAACACTGCTCATAAAGTGAACACCAGAACCAAAAGCGCCACCTTTTAGCGCGTCGCAATTAGATAAGTAGCTCCCGAACGATTTCCCCTCATGACCATCGGTCACCCGTGCTTGTGGTGACAGACTTTTCCCACGTCGTTTCTCTCCCTTCCCACAAGTGCTACCGATCTGCTCACACACCTTGAGCCTGCGTTCTCTCACGTCTTTTCTGGGTCATATCCCCCACTCCATGCGCGGGCTTATATAGACACGTCATGAGGTCGTTTTCAGGAGTTATTGAATACGCATTCAACTTTAGGCATGGCATTTGCTCTATCAATACAAAGCCTCTCGCCATAGGAGTTTCCTTAAGGCGATGAGCGCAATAACAAGAGCCTCGCCTGAGGCCATCACCCGCTTTGTGTGAGGAGATACCGCGATGACGTCGTTCAACTCCGGGGCTCAACCCCAGAACCGTGCGCCTCAATCCATCGGCTTTTTGCTGCTGGACAATTTCACGCTGATTTCCCTGGCCTCCGCAGTCGAACCCCTGCGCATGGCCAACCAACTCTCCGGCCGCGAGCTGTATCGCTGGACGACGTTGAGTGTGGACGGAAACCAGGTGTGGGCCAGCGACGGTCTGCAAATCACCCCCGATGCTTCCATGCACAAAGCTCCGGCCCTGGACACCGTGATCGTCTGTGGCGGCGTGGGTATCCAGCGCACCGTGACCCGTGAACATGTGTCGTGGCTGCAAAGCCAGGCGCGCCAATCCCGTCGCCTTGGCGCGGTGTGCACCGGCAGCTGGGCCCTGGCCTGCGCCGGCCTGCTGGACGGTTTTGATTGCAGCGTGCACTGGGAATGCCTGGCGTCGATGCAGGAAGCCTTTCCCCGCGTGGCCATGAGCACCCGCCTGTTCACCCTCGACCGCAACCGCTTCACCAGCTCCGGCGGCACCGCGCCGCTGGACATGATGCTGCACCTGATCAGCCGTGACCACGGCCGTGAGTTGTCGGCGGCGATCTCCGAGATGTTTGTGTACGAGCGCATCCGCAACGAACAGGATCACCAGCGTGTGCCGCTCAAGCACATGCTTGGCACCAACCAGCCGAAGTTGCAGGAAATCGTCGCGCTGATGGAGGCCAACCTGGAAGAGCCGATCGACCTCGATGAACTGGCGGTGTACGTCGCGGTTTCCCGGCGTCAACTGGAGCGCTTGTTCCAGAAATATCTGCACTGTTCGCCGTCGCGCTACTACCTCAAGTTGCGCCTGATCCGTGCGCGGCAGTTGCTCAAGCAAACGCCGATGTCGATCATCGAAGTGGCGTCGGTGTGCGGGTTTGTCTCCACGCCGCACTTCTCCAAGTGCTACCGCGAATACTTCGGCATTCCGCCGCGGGATGAGCGTGTGGGTTCCAACACCACGCAGCAGGTGGCGATGATGCCGATTCCGCAGGCGCTGGTGTTGTCACCGTTGTCCGGGCCGTTGTCGGCGTTGAGCCAGGCCAGGAATGAGTCGACTTTCGCGAGTGTAAGGCTTTAGACCGAGTCGCCTGCATTCGCGAGCAAGCCCGCTCCCACACTTGACCGCGTTTTTTCAGTAGGAACGCGGTCGAATGTGGGAGCGGGCTTGCTCGCGAATGCGGTATATCAGGCGCCAGAGTTCTGCCGAAATTGCACCAAGGCCGGCAGCAACTGCTTGTCGATCGCCTGCCTCACCGCCGGCAAGATCGTCGCGCTGCCGGTGTACATCTGCTCAACCATACCCTTGAGCGCCTTGGCCCGCGCCGCGCTCAAGCCGCGCACCGCACACTCGCAAGCCTGCTCGGCGGTAGCGCCGCTGGATACCTCGAAACCCAACGACCGCAGCTGGCCCAGCAGGTCATCCTGGTCAATCAAATCCGCGTGCATCATGACGTTAATCCTTGTTAGGGGAGCGGGGGATTGAGGTCGATTCTGGTAGGCCATCACCGAGTCGGCAAGGCCTGAATGCATGAATGTCCGGCACACCTATGAACAGGTCGTTTTCGGCTAACTCGCAAGGCAGGGGAGTGTGCACACTGACACCAAGCAAGCAGCTTGAAGGTTTGGTCACCCTCGGGATGCGCAGCTCACACAAAGCGCTCTGCCCCGATCCTGTCACGGCTGAATCGGGGCTTTTTTTGAGCTGAAATTTGAGGTGAAGCTGCTGGCCTCTTCGCGAGCAAGCCCGCTCCCACAGTTGACCGCGTTTTTTCAGGAGGAACTCGGTCAACTGTGGGAGCGGGCTTGCTCGCGAAGGGCGCGCCTCGGTCTACCGCTGCAACACCAATATCCGCGACAACAACTCATCGCGGTCGATATAGCAGCCCTGGAAATGCCGCGCGCCGGACGCCGGATCAAACGCATTGCGCGCATGCAGGGTCCGGCGATTATCAAAGCACCACAGCTCGCCCGGATTCAGACGTTTGACCAGTCGAAAACGCTCCTCCCGGGTCATCGCAATAAACCGGCGATAGGCGCGATAGAGCAACGGCATCTGCTCTGCAGGCGCCTCAAACGGCCCGCGCAGAAAGTTGGCCATGCGAATCTCGACGACTTCACCCAAGGCATCCAGAGCGATGATCGGCGCCAGCCGGCGATAGTCGCTGTGACGGTCCTTGTTGCGAAACTCCACCGGGATCTCGCACAACGCGCGAAAGGCTTCCGGATCTTCATCGCGCAATGCCCGGGCAATCGCAAAACCGTCGACAAAAATACTCTCGCCCCCGTCGGCGTCGTTCACCAGGCAATGCAAGAACTGCAGCCCGGGTTGCAGCTCCCGCGTCGGCAAATCACTGTGCAGCGGCAGGTTGAATGCCGTGTAGGCGTTGCTGTCGGCATCGGCCTTGGACTGCACGTTGAACAGCACGCCGAAGTTGCTCTCGCGGATGAACGAAATGCGCTTGGCGATCAGCGCCAGCGAGCCAGGTTCGGTGGGCACACCGCGCACTTGGGTGAGGCCGCTGTCACGCAGGGCCAGCAGCCATTGCAGCAGGGCTTTCGGGTCTTCCATCAATGCCGCGTAGTCGAAGACGGGCAGCTCGAACCTGTGGTCCCACAGCAGGGATTTCGGTTTGGCAGCCCGGCGCTCCGCGCGTGATTCATCATCGTAGGCGTGCGCCCGCAACCATCCGGGATCGTATTGGCTGCGATGCCCGCCGCTCCATTCCACTGTCAGCAGACCCTGGTCGATACGCGCACTGAGGGCCGTGAGGTGTTCGTCCACATCGACGATTTCCAGCACCTGTTCACGGGTCACGCTGTAGACGCAAACAGGGCACGGGCAGTTGTCCCGCAGCCACTGGTGATGAAACGGGCTGACCCGCCCATCGGCCCATCGCACACTGAGGTGATCGCCGTGCACCTGCACATCGGCCAGGTCACTGATCAGTGGGTAAGTACGGAAGTCGGCAACAGCGGCGGCGGTTTGCATGGCGATTCCTTATTTTTGGGGTGGCAGTCCAATCACGCGGCCGAGCAGGGCGGGCTTCGGCAGGTCGGTTTGTTCGGCGCTGATGCTGGCGAGCTTGCCCAGCACCGCTTCACTGAATGGCGCCGAGTGCGGCCCGGCGAGGTCGACGTGGAGCAGCATCTGTTCGTTGCCCGCCAGCTCCTTTTCGTCGCCCACCAGGTGCAGGCTGTGATAGAGGTGCAGGCGCTTGCGGTCGTGGGCGATGAGTTGGGTGTGCACCTCGACGGCGGCGCCCAGTTTCACTTCGTGCAGGTAGTTGAGGTGCAACTCCAGGGTGAACAGCGAGTGGCCGCTGGCTTCGCGGTTTTCGCTGTCCAGGCCCAGGGTGTCCATCAGCGCATCGGTGGCGTAGCTGAAAATCAGCAGGTAGAACGCATCGCGCAGGTGGCCGTTGTAGTCGACCCACTCGGGGAGGATTTTGGTGGTGTAGGTGGTGAGTGCGGGCATGGTTCGGTTCCCGGTAGGTACGTGATCGTTCCCACGCTCTGCGTGGGAACGCCTCCTGTGACGCTCTGCGTCACGCGTTGGGACGCAGAGCGTCCTGGGCTGCATTCCCACGCAGAGCGTGGGAACGATCTTTACAGGGCTTATTCGGCGAAGGTCATACCGTGTTTTTCCTTGGTGATCTTCACCGCCTCCAGCACCGCCAGCAGGCAATCATCACGATAGCGCTCCAGCGCCGAAATGCTGTGCTTGCCCAACTGATCGCTGGTGCCGTCCACCACGTCGTCAATCAATTTGTCGGTCAATTCCGGCGCTGGCAGATAGGTCCACGGCAGCTGCAAGGCCGGGCCGAACTGCGCCATGAAGTGCCGCATCCCGGCATCACCGCCCGCCAGCGTATAGGTCAGGAACGTGCCCATGAACGACCAGCGCAAACCGGCGCCAAAGCGAATCGCATCATCGATCTCGCCGGTGGTTGCCACACCATCGTTCACCAGGTGCAACGCCTCACGCCACAGGGCTTCCAGCAGCCGGTCAGCGATAAAACCGGGCACTTCCTTACGCACATGCAAAGGGCGCATGCCGAGGGATTCGTACACTTTGATTGCTGCCTGAATCGCTTCCGGCGCAGTGTTTTTGCCGCCTACCACTTCCACCAGCGGCAACAGGTAAACCGGGTTGAACGGATGCCCCACCACGCAACGTTCCGGGTGCGTGGAGCCTTCATAAAACTCGCTCGGCAACAGCCCCGAAGTACTCGAACCAATCAACGCATTCGGCTTGGCCGCCGCGCTGATTTTGCTGTGTAACTCCAGCTTCAATTCCAGGCGTTCCGGGGCGCTTTCCTGGATGAAGTCAGCGTCTTTCACGCACTCTTCAATGGTGGCCACAAAGCGCAGGCGATCTTGCGAGGCACCCGGTGCAAGGCCTTGTTTTTCCAGGGCGGCCCAAGCATTCGCGACACGTTTGCGCAGGGCCGCTTCGGCGCCAGGCGCCGGGTCCCAGGCCACCACATCCAGGCCGTGAGCCAGGGCGCGGGATACCCAGCCACTGCCGATAACACCGCTGCCCAGCGCGGCGAAGGTTTTGATTTCAGTGATAAAGCTCATGGCAAATTCCTAAAGAGTTCGGTGATTCTGTGTGAGAGCCAAGATCAAAATGTGGGAGCGGGCTTGCTCGCGAAAGCGGTCTGTCAGTTGATGCATTCGGTGGCTGATCCCCCGCATTCGCGAGCAAGCCCGCTCCCACATTTGATTCGGTTCCTGCAGGGCGTCGTGCAGTGTGTTTTAGCCGCGCTTGGTCAGGCCCATCTTCACGCGGCCTTCGGCCGGGGTCATGACCCGCGCACCCAGGCGGCTGAGGATCTCGCTAGCGCGTTCCACCAACTGGCCGTTGGTCGCCAGCACGCCCTTGTCCAGCCACAGGTTGTCTTCCAGGCCGACTCGCACATTGCCGCCCAGCAGCACCGCTTGCGCCGCCATCGGCATCTGCATGCGACCAATGCCGAAGCCGGCCCACACCGCGTCAGCCGGCAGGTTGTCGACCATGGCTTTCATGGTGGTGGTGTCGGCCGGCGCGCCCCACGGGATGCCCAGGCACAGCTGGAACAACGGGTTGTCGAGCAAGCCTTCCTTGATCATCTGCTTGGCGAACCACAGGTGACCGGTGTCGAAAATCTCCAGCTCGGCTTTAACGCCCAGCTCTTGAATACGTTTGGCGCCAGCCCGCAGCTGGGCCGGGGTGGAGACGTAAATGGTGTCGCCGTCGCCAAAGTTCAGGGTGCCGCAGTCCAGGGTGCAGATTTCCGGCAGCAGCTCTTCCACGTGGGCCAGGCGGGTCAGCGGGCCCACCAGGTCGGTGTTGGGCCCGAATTCCATGGGGTTCTCGCCGCCACCGATTTCCAGGTCGCCACCCATGCCGGCGGTGAGGTTGACGATGATGTCGACGTCCGCCTCGCGGATGCGCTCCATCACTTCGCGGTACAGCGCCACGTCGCGGCTGAACTTGCCGGTCTCGGGGTCACGTACGTGGCAATGCACCACGGTGGCACCGGCCTTGGCTGCTTCCACCGCCGCGGCAGCGATTTGTTTCGGAGTGACCGGCACGTGAGGGCTTCTGGCGGTCGTGTCGCCAGCACCGGTGAGTGCGCAGGTGATGATGACGTCGTGGTTCATGAGGCAGGTTCCTTACAGGCGTGATTTTCAGGCGTAGTCATACCGTTCGCAGCCGGGAGCGGCTGCGAAACGGTGATTCAAGACAGGTTATTTGCTGGTCAATTGCAGGTTGGCTGCGGCGGGTTTGCCGTCGAAGGTGGTCACGCCTTCCAGCCAGCGCTGCTGGTCTTGCGGGTGATCCTTGAGCCATTGCCTGGCCGACTCGAAAGCGTCCTTGTGATCCAGCAGCGGCTGCATCATTCGGCTCTCGTCGGCGGCGGTGAAGGTCAGGTTGCTGAGCAACTTGTGCACGTTGGGGCATTGCTCGGCGTAGGTCGGCGAGGTGACGGACCACACGGTGGCCATGCCTTCGTTCGGGCCCAGCGCGTCATCACTGCCGGTGAGGTAAGTCATCGCCACGTTGACGTTCATCGGGTGCGGCGCCCAGCCGAAGAACACCACGGCCTCCTTGCGGCGCACGGCGCGGTCGACGGCGGCGAGCATGCCGGCCTCGCTGGATTCCACCAGTTGGAACTTGCCCAGGCCAAACTGATTCTTGGCGATCATCGCCTTGATCTGGGTGTTGGCGCCCGAGCCCGGTTCAATGCCGTAGATCTTGCCGCCCAGTTCTTTTTCAAACCTGGCGATGTCGGCGAAGGTCTTCAGGCCCTTGTCGGCCAGGTAAGTCGGCACCGCCAGGGTCGCGCGGGCGTCTTCCAGGGACGGCTTGTCGAGCACCTTGACCTGCTTGGCGTCGACAAACGGGGTGATGGTCTGGGTCATCAGCGGGTTCCAGTAGCCCAGGAACATGTCCAGGCGCTGGTCGCGAATACCGGCAAAGATGATTTGCTGGGACGCGCTGGTCTGTTTGGTCTTGTAGCCGAGGCCGTCGAGCAACACTTGAGTCATGGCACTGGTGGCGATTACGTCGGTCCAGTTCACCACGCCCATGCGCACGTTCTGGCAAGAAGCCGCATCGGCTGCCATGACGTTGGTGCTCAAAATGGCGCTGGCGCTGAGTGCGAGCACACAGCGGCTGATCAGTCGGTTCATGGTGGTTCCCTCGGCAGGTTGTTATTGTGGGTTCCGGCGTCTTTGTGCACCGTGCAGCCAAGTTACGCAGCTTGGTCCCCGACAAAACGCACGGCGGCGACCAGCTCTTGCACTGCAGCGACCTGCCCCCTTGAATGACCGATTGAACTGGCGTATCACAGTGACCACGCTGTCCGTCCTACGAGAGCGCTCCATGTCCCAGGATTTCTACTTTCTGCTGATGCCGGGCTTCTCCGCCATCGGCTTTATTTCCGCGATCGAACCTTTACGTGTCGCCAATCGTTTTCGCGGCGAGCTGTACCGCTGGCACGTCTTGAGCGCCGACGGCGGCGCGGTGCTGGCGAGCAATGGCATGTCGGTCAACGCCGACGCCGCGCTGGAGCCGCTGAAAAAAGGCTCGACCTTATTGGTGGTGGCCGGCTTCGAACCGCTGAAGTTCGCCACGCCCGCACTGGAACACTGGCTGCGTCGCCTTGATCACGACGGCGTGACCCTCGGCGCCATCGACACTGGCGCCTGCGTACTCGCCGAAGCCGGCCTGCTCGACGGCCACCGCCTGACCCTGCACTGGGAAGCCATCGACGCCTTCAAGGAATCTTATCCACAGCTGACGGTAACCCAGGAGCTGTTCGAGATCGACCGCCGGCGCATCACCTCGGCGGGCGGCACCGCCTCCATCGACCTGATGCTCGACCTGATCAGCCAGGCTCACGGGCCAGAGTTGGCGATCCAGGTGTCCGAGCAATTCGTGCTCGGCCGCATCCGCCCGCGCAAAGACCACCAACGCATGCAGATCGCCACGCGCTACGGCATCAACAACAAGAAGTTGGTGCAGGTGATTGGGGAGATGGAACAGCACACGGAACCGCCGTTGAGCACACTGGCGCTGGCGGAGGCGATCAAGGTCACGCGGCGGCAGTTGGAGCGCTTGTTTCGGCTGCACCTGAACGACACACCGAGCAACTTCTACCTGGGTTTGCGCCTGGAAAAGGCTCGGCAGTTGTTGCGCCAGAGCGACCTGAGCGTGCTGGAGGTGAGCATCGCCTGCGGGTTTGAGTCGCCGTCGTATTTCACCCGCAGCTACCGGGCAAGGTTTGCCAAGTGCCCAAGGGAAGATCGGCGCCGGGAAGCGGTATGAGCACTGCTCTTGAGAACAATACAGATCAAATGTGGGGGCGGGCTTGCTCGCGAAAGCGGTGGATCAGTCGGTACATGTATTGACTGACACACCGCATTCGCGAGCAAGCCCGCTCCCACGGGGGATGTGCGATGTAGCTTATTTCTTCAGCAGGGCTGAACACGCGGCTTTGAAGGCCTCATGCTGATACTTGTTCAGCGTCGCCGGCAGGGCAAAGTCGTGTTTCTTGTTCTGCGCATTGATGGTCTGCGGCGACAGCAGCGTCACTTCAACGCCCTCCAGCAACTGAAACACACCTTCAATCTTGAACGTAGTCGGGCCACCGGCGAACTCGCCTTTCTTGCTGCGCTTCTTGATGGCGATGCGGCTGATGCCGTTTTCCCGCACAAACGCGCTGACCTGAGCGGCGAAGGCCTTGACGTTGGCCGCCTCATCATCGTCTTCAAGGGCGATTTTCTTGGTGGCCAGAGCGACGTGGCCCAATGCCTGACCGTCGAGCGAGGCGACAGCAATAATGGCTTCGCTGCCTTTGATTTCGATGCCGCAGATTGTCATGAATAGCCTTGGTTCTGAGTAGAGAGTGGAGGGGATTGTCGCTTATTCCTGCCCAATCGACTCCAAAAACTCCGACCGTTCATCACTCATCCGCGCCAGACAATCATTCTGCTGGATCGCATATGCCTTGCTTCCCGCCACTGCCGGGAAGGTATCTACAGCGCAATCCGCATCCCGTAACTTTTCCCACTTCTGCTGGGCATCCTTCAGACGAGCGGTAATGTCCGCCAGCTGCGTCTTATTGCTGCCATAGGTCGAACCCATGCGTTCCAGCAGCCCCTGGTAGTTATCCTTGAGCAGTTGTTCGGCGGTGGTTTTGTTGTAGGTGGCGCATTCCAGGGTTTGCTTGTCGTTCTCGATGCCATCGCAAGGCGTGCTGTCGGTGTCTTCAGCGGCGTGTGCGCCGGTTGCGATGAGTGCCAAAGCCAGGAAAATCGATTTCATTGCGCCGTCTCATATCAGTTGATGAGCAAATTCTGGCTCAAGCGTAAGACAAAGAACAGACACCCGTCAGAGATGTCATGTTGGCCTTTGTCGCGGATTGACGCTTTCGGCAATTCCCTTGTCGTTTTTGCACCCGGCTCCTTCTGCCCCGGGGCATATGCTGGCCCCAAAGCGCCGGCAGACGATTCGGCGCATGAATCGCCAATAAGGGGACGCCTGATGAGCCCAGCCGAATTGCACGCCGACAGCATCGTTATCGACGGGCTGATCATTGCCAAGTGGAACCGCGACCTGTTCGAAGACATGCGCAAGGGTGGCCTCACCGCTGCCAACTGCACCGTGTCGGTATGGGAAGGGTTCCAGGCCACCATTAACAACATCGTGGCCAGCCAGACCCTGATTCGCGAAAACAGCGACCTGGTGATCCCGGTGAAAACCACCGCCGATATCCGTCGCGCCAAGGAACAGGGCAAGACCGGCATCATCTTCGGCTTCCAGAACGCCCACGCGTTTGAAGACCAGCTCGGCTACGTCGAGATCTTCAAGCAGCTCGGGGTTGGCGTGGTGCAGATGTGCTACAACACCCAGAACCTGGTGGGCACCGGCTGCTATGAGCGCGATGGCGGCCTGTCGGGCTTCGGTCGCGAGGTCGTCGCCGAGATGAACCGCGTCGGCATCATGTGCGACTTGTCCCACGTGGGCTCCAAGACCTCCGAAGAAGTCATCCTCGAATCGAAAAAGCCGGTGTGCTACTCCCACTGCCTGCCTTCAGGCCTCAAAGAGCACCCGCGCAACAAGTCCGATGAAGAGCTGAAGTTCATCGCCGACCACGGCGGCTTTGTCGGCGTGACCATGTTCGCGCCGTTCCTGGCCAAGGGCATCGACTCGACCATCGACGACTACGCCGAAGCCATCGAGTACACCATGAACATCGTGGGCGAAGACGCCATCGGCATCGGCACCGACTTCACCCAGGGCCATGGCCAGGATTTCTTCGAAATGCTGACCCACGACAAGGGCTACGCCCGCCGCCTGACCAGCTTCGGCAAGATCATCAACCCGCTGGGCATCCGCACCGTGGGCGAGTTCCCGAACCTCACCGAGACCCTGCTCAAGCGCGGCCATCCCGAGCGCGTGGTGCGCAAGATCATGGGCGAAAACTGGGTCAACGTCCTGAAGGACGTCTGGGGCGAATAAGCCACCACTCACGCCTCTTTTCCCCCAACCTTATGCGTCGGGGGCTTACCAAAGCATTTTCCGGAGTTAAGTTTCCATGGCCAAGATCGCCCCTCAATTGCCTATCGAAGTCGACAGCGAAACCGGTGTCTGGACCTCCGACGCCCTGCCGATGCTGTACGTGCCGCGCCATTTCTTCGTCAACAACCACATGGGGATTGAAGAAGTCCTGGGCAGCGAGGCCTACGCCGAAATCCTCTACAAGGCCGGCTACAAATCCGCCTGGCACTGGTGTGAAAAAGAAGCTGAATGCCACGGCCTGGAAGGCGTCGCAGTGTTCGAGCACTACATGAAACGCCTGTCGCAGCGCGGCTGGGGCCTGTTCAAGATCCAGGACATCGACCTCGATAAAGGCACCGCCAGCGTCAAGCTCGAGCACTCGGCGTTTGTCTACGTGTACGGCAAGGTCGGGCGCAAGGTCGACTACATGTTCACCGGCTGGTTTGCCGGCGCGATGGACCAGATTCTCGAAGCCCGTGGCAGCAAGGTTCGCACCGTTGCGGAACAAGTCTACGGCGGCTCCGAAGAGGGCCACGACGACGGCCTGTTCACCGTCAAGCCGTTGTAAGTCGAGGACCCTGCCATGGCTTTCGAAGCAATGTTTGCGCCGATCCAGATCGGCAAACTGACCATCCGCAACCGCGTGCTCAGTACCGCTCACGCCGAGGTGTATGCCACCGACGGCGGCATGACCACCGACCGCTATGTGAAGTACTACGAAGAGAAAGCCAAGGGCGGGATCGGCCTGGCGATCTGCGGCGGTTCTTCCAGTGTCGCCATCGACAGCCCGCAAGGCTGGTGGAAGTCGGTGAACCTGGCGGATGACCGGATCATCCCGCACTTCCAGAACCTGGCCGACGCCATGCACAAGCATGGCGCCAAGATCATGATCCAGATTACCCACATGGGCCGTCGCTCGCGCTGGGACGGCGAGCATTGGCCCACGCTGCTGTCGCCTTCGGGCATCCGCGAGCCGGTGCACCGCGCCACCTGCAAGACCATCGAGCCTGAAGAAATCTGGCGTGTGATCGGCAACTACGCCACCGCTGCGGCACGGGCCAAGGCCGGTGGCCTGGACGGTGTGGAACTGTCAGCGGTGCACCAGCACATGATCGACCAGTTCTGGAGTCCTCGGGTCAACAAACGTACTGACGAATGGGGCGGCAGCTTCGAAAACCGCATGCGTTTCGGCCTTGAGGTGTTGAAGGCGGTACGCAAGGAAGTCGGCCCGGATTTCTGCGTCGGCATCCGTTTGTGCGGCGACGAATTCCATCCGGACGGCCTGTCCCACGAGGACATGAAACAGATCGCCAAGTACTACGACGACACCGGCATGCTCGACTTCATCGGCGTGGTCGGCTCGGGGTGCGACACCCACAACACCCTGGCCAACGTTATCCCGAACATGAGTTATCCACCGGAGCCGTTCCTGCACCTGGCGGCCGGCATCAAGGAAGTGGTCAAGGCCCCGGTGCTGCACGCGCAGAACATCAAGGACCCGAACCAGGCCACGCGCATCCTGGAAGGCGGCTACGTGGACATGGTCGGCATGACCCGCGCCCACATCGCCGACCCGCACCTGATTGCCAAGATCAAGATGGGCCAGATCGACCAGATCAAACAGTGCGTCGGCGCCAACTACTGCATCGACCGCCAGTACCAGGGCCTGGACGTGCTGTGCATCCAGAATGCCGCGACCTCCCGTGAATACATGGGCGTGCCGCACATCATCGAGAAATCCACCGGGCCAAAACGCAAAGTCGTGGTGGTGGGGGCTGGCCCGGCCGGGATGGAAGCGGCGCGGGTGGCTGCCGAACGTGGCCACGACGTGACGCTGTTCGAGAAGAAAGAATTTATCGGCGGGCAAATCACCACTGCATCGAAAGCCCCGCAGCGTGACCAGATTGCCGGGATCACCCGCTGGTTCCAGCTGGAACTGGCGCGCCTGAACGTCGACCTGCGCCTGGGCGTGGCGGCGGACGCGGCAACCATCCTCGACCTGCGCCCGGACGTGGTGGTGCTGGCGGTGGGCGGTCATCCGTTCCTGGAGCAAAACGAACACTGGGGCGCGGCTGAAGGCCTGGTGGTCAGCAGCTGGGACGTGCTCGACGGCAAGGTTCTACCTGGCAAGAACGTGCTGGTGTACGACACCATCTGCGAGTTCACCGGCATGTCGGTGGCCGACTTCCTCGCGGACAAGGGCAGCCAGGTCGAGATCGTCACCGACGACATCAAGCCGGGCGTGGCCGTGGGCGGTACGTCGTTCCCGACGTACTACCGCAGCATGTACCCCAAGGAAGTGATCATGACCGGCGACATGATGCTGGAAAAGGTCTACCGCGAAGGCGACAAGCTGGTGGCGGTGCTGGAGAACGAATACACCGGGGCCAGGGAAGAGCGGGTGGTGGACCAGGTGGTGGTCGAGAACGGCGTGCGTCCGGACGAAGAGCTCTACTACGGGCTCAAGGCAGGCTCGCGCAACAAGGGCCAGATGGATATAGAGGCCCTGTTCGCGATCAAGCCGCAGCCGTGCCTGAGCGAGCCGGGCGAGGGGTACTTGCTGTTCCGCATTGGTGACTGCGTGGCCCAGCGTAATACCCACGCGGCCATCTATGACGCCCTGCGCCTGTGCAAGGATTTCTGACGAGGTGTACTCGGTCAAATGTGGGAGCGGGCTTGCTCGCGAAAGCGGTGTGTCAGCCACTGGATGCATCGACTGACACGCTGCCTTCGCGAGCAAGCCCGCTCCCACATTTCGGGCCAGTTTCACAGTAGACCTGTGTGGTCTTCGGGAGCTTCACCATGTTGAACACCCTTCTTCCCATCCTGCTCTTCGCCGCCCTGGGCCTTGCCGTCCTCGGCGCGCTGCGCCGGGTGAACATGTGGCGCCGCGGCCGGTCCTCCAAGGTCGACTTGCTCGGCGGCCTGTTGGCCATGCCCAGGCGCTACATGGTCGACCTGCACCATGTGGTCGCCCGCGACAAATACATCGCCAACACCCACGTCGCCACCGCCCTGGGCTTTGTGCTCTCGGCGCTGCTGGCGATCCTGGTGCACGGTTTCGGCCTGCATAACCGCATCCTCGGCTACGCCTTGCTGTTGGCTTCGGTGCTGATGTTTGTCGGCGCCACGTTCGTCTACCTGCGCCGTCGCAACCCGCCTGCACGCCTGTCGAAAGGCCCGTGGATGCGCCTGCCGAAAAGCCTGATGGCGTTCTCGGTGAGCTTCTTCCTGGTGACCTTGCCGGTGGCCGGGATTCTGCCGGCGGACTTCGGCGGCTGGCTGCTCGCCGCGCTGCTGAGCCTGGGCGTGTTGTGGGGCGTGTCGGAAATGTTCTTCGGCATGACCTGGGGCGGCCCGATGAAACACGCCTTCGCCGGTGCCCTGCACCTGGCCTGGCACCGCCGCGCCGAACGCTTCGGCGGCGGCCGTTCCACCGGTTTGAAACCCCTGGACCTCGCGGATAAAAGCGCGCCCCTGGGCGTGGAAAAACCGGTGGATTTCACCTGGAACCAACTGCTCGGCTTCGACGCCTGCGTGCAGTGCGGCAAGTGCGAAGCCGCGTGCCCGGCGTTCGCCGCCGGCCAGCCACTGAACCCGAAAAAACTTATCCAGGACATGGTCGTCGGCCTGGCCGGTGGCACCGACGCCAAGTTCGCCGGCAGCCCGTATCCTGGCAAAGCCATCGGCGAACACAGCGGCAACCCGCACCAGCCAATCGTCAATGGCCTGGTGGACGCCGAGACCCTGTGGTCGTGCACCACTTGCCGCGCCTGCGTGGAAGAGTGCCCGATGATGATCGAGCACGTGGACGCCATCGTCGACATGCGCCGCCACCTCACCCTGGAAAAAGGCGCGACCCCGAACAAGGGCGCCGAAGTCCTGGAAAACCTGATCGCCACCGACAACCCGGGCGGTTTCGCACCGGGCGGGCGGATGAACTGGGCGGCGGATTTGAACCTGCCCTTGCTCAGCGACAGGAAAACCGTCGACGTGCTGTTCTGGGTCGGCGACGGTGCCTTCGACATGCGCAACCAGCGCACCCTGCGCTCGTTCGTCAAAGTGCTGAAAGCCGCCAAGGTCGACTTCGCCGTACTGGGCCTTGAGGAGCGCGACAGCGGCGACGTGGCCCGGCGCCTGGGCGATGAAGCGACTTTCCAGCTGCTGGCCGCACGCAATATCCAGACCCTGGCCAAGTACAGCTTCAAGCGCATCGTCACCTGCGACCCCCACAGTTTCCACGTGCTGAAAAACGAATACGGCGCCTTCGATGGCAACTACCTGGTGCAGCACCACAGCACCTACATGGCCGAACTGATCGACGCCGGCGCCCTGAACCTGGGCCAGCACAAAGGCAACAGCGTGACCTATCACGACCCGTGCTACCTGGGCCGCTACAACGGTGAGTACGAGGCACCGCGCCAAGTGCTGCGGGCGCTGGGGATCGAGGTCAAGGAAATGCAGCGCTCCGGTTTCCGCTCGCGCTGCTGCGGTGGCGGTGGCGGGGCGCCGATCACCGATATTCCCGGCAAGCAGCGGATTCCCGACATGCGCATGGAAGACATCCGCGAGACCGGCGCCGAACTGGTGGCCGTGGGTTGTCCACAGTGCACGGCGATGCTGGAAGGCGTGGTCGAACCGCGTCCCTTGATCAAGGACATTGCCGAACTGGTAGCTGACGCGTTGCTTGAAGACGCGGCACCGGCCAAGGCGCCGAAACGCGAACCTGCGGAGGTGCATTGATGAGCGACATTATCCGCCGCGACCCACGGGCCGAATGGATCGCCCGTAACCGCCTGCACCCGCTGCACGCGGCGATGCAGCCGGTGCAACACAGCTGGATGGGGCCCAATGGGGTCATCCGCAAGAACGTGCACGGTGTCGGTTTTATCGGCCCCAACGGCATCAAGCGTATTGACCGCAGCGGCGCCCAGCAGGGCGGCGCGGCCAAGCGTACGGCAGCGGTGGAAGTGCAGTTGCCGCTGCATCAGGTACCGGCGCCCGCTTTCTACATCAACGTGGTGCCGGACATGGTCGGCGGCCGCCTGAGCAGCCACGACCGCGACTTGCTGGGCCTGGCCCGGCAGCTGGCCGGCGACGACGGTGCGGTATTGGCCGTAGTGTTCGGCGAACACAAGGAAAACGCCTTCGCCACCGCCGGTGTGGATCGGCTGCTGGTGTTGGACGGGCATGAATTCGACGGTTATTCACCGGAGCAACGGGTTCACGGGCTGCGGGCTGTGGATAACCAGTTCAACCCGCGCCACTGGTTGCTGCCGGACAGCCGCAGCGGCGGTGGTGAATTGGGGCGGCGCTTTGCCGCCAGCCTCAAGGAGCGCCCGGCCACGCGGGTCTGGCAGATCAAGGGCCAGGAATGTATTGGCCGTGCGGGTGCCGGCCAGCAAGACCTGGCCCGGCCACTGCCACGCATAATCCTGGCGGCGGCGGAATGCGCCGAGCCTGTCAGCGATACCCGTCACGAAGTGTTGCCGGTGGAGTTATCCACAAGCCTGGCCCGCAGCTTGCCGCGCATTGAGGATTTGGGCGCGGTGGCCGTGGACCCGGGGGCAATTCCCATGGCCGAAGCCGAGTTCATCTTCTCGGGCGGCAACGGGGTCAAGGACTGGGCACTGTTCCACCAGACTGCTGCCGCGTTGGGCGCCACCGAAGGTGCTTCGCGGGTGGCGGTGGACGACGGCTTCATGGCGCGCGATCGCCAGGTCGGCGCCAGCGGTACCTGGGTCACCGCGCGGGTTTACGTGGCGGTGGGGATTTCCGGGGCGATCCAGCACCTGCAAGGCATTGGTGCCTGCGACAAGGTGGTGGCGATCAACCTCGACCCGGGCTGCGACATGATCAAGCGTGCCGACCTGTCGGTGATCGGCGAAAGCGCCGCGATACTGCAAGCCTTGATCGTTGCGGTCGAGGCCTACCGCCACGGCGCCAAGCGCGATGCGGCTTAAGGAAACGGCCATGACGACGAATGTAATCAGCCTGGTGTCCATCGGTGCCCACCCGACTTCCGGCCGTCCACGCCGGGCCGAGCAAGACGCGCGCGCAGTGGAACTGGGCCTGCAACTGGCAGGGGATAACCTGCAAGTGCTGCACGCCGGCGACATCGGCGAACCCACCCTGCGCGCTTACCTGGGCATGGGCTTGCCGCAGTTGCACGTGCTTGAACAACCGGCCGGGGCAGACGCCTTGCCGGTGCTCGGCGACTATCTGCGGGACGCGGGCGCCCAAGTGGTGCTCACCGGCAGCCAGGCGGAAACCGGCGAAGGCTCGGGGATGTTGCCGTTCCTGCTGGCGGAACAACTGGGTTGGCCGCTGATTGTCGGCCTGGCCCAGGTGGAATCCATCGAAGGCGGCGTGGCCCATGTGCTGCAGGCCTTGCCTCGCGGCCAACGGCGGCGGCTGAAGGTGCGCCTGCCGTTTATGGCCACGGTGGATAACGCGGCGCCCAAGCCACGGCAAAGCGCCTACGGCCCGGCGCAACGCGGTGAGCTGACGGCCCATGACGTCGAGGTGTTGGAGGATGAGTTATTCACAGGCGCTGTATTGCAGCCGGCCAAGCCTCGGCCCAAGCGCCTCAAGGTGATCAAGGCCAAAAGCGGTGCCGACCGGATGAAGGCTGCAACGGCCAAGGCCAGCGGCGGCGGTGGGCAGGTGCTCAAAGGCGTGAGCCCGGAAGCGGGCGCTGAAGCCATTCTTAAATTGCTTATAGAAGAAGGTGTAGTGCGCTGATCCACTGTGGGAGCGGGCTTGCTCGCGAAGGCGGTGTGTCAGGTAACTCATGTACCGACTGATCCGCCGCTTTCGCGAGCAAGCCCGCTCCCACACTGTGTTGCGGCGATTGTGGCTTTACCCACAATCCCTGTTAACCCACCTGTGGATAACCTGTTCGCGGCTGTCCACACCCCATGCAAATCAAGCCCTCCAGCTCGTTGTACGAAAAATAACCAACCTAACTGACGGTTTTTCCTTGGGTTTTTCTGTGGATAAGGAAAATACCCGGCGCAGACTTGCCCCCAAAGTCTGTTGGTGCTTCTGTGGATAAGATGTTCGCTATCCGCTGTAGGCCATATAACGCGTGGCTTACAGTGCGTTGATTAAAATGTAACCAATATCGCTATTCCGGCTGGTTTTTGCTTTCAAAGCCGCGATTTTCCTCGGTTTAAGCCGGTTTTCCACAGATGGCCCAAAGTTGCCCCCAAAGTCTGTTGGCGCTTCTGTGGATAAGGTGTTTGCGTTCCTCTGTAGCCCATGCAGGACGTGGCTTTCAGGCTTTAGGTCAAAAAATGATCAATGTGGGATAAAACCGGTACCTTTGAATAAGTCACGGATTTTATTGGTTTTATTTCGACGGGAAAGCGCAGTTGCCCACAATTGCTGTGGGTGGCTTTGTGGATAAGTTGTTGGGCAATGGCTGGAAGGCAGGAAAGCAGGGGTCTGTCAGAGACCTGGCTGTTTTTTGTACAGTTCAGGTCCCTGTCACTGTATGGCTTACTCGTGGACCGCGACGCCTTTCAGATACGGCGCTGGCGCCGCCCCCAGGTTGCTCAGCATCCGCTCGCTGTACCAGTCCACAAAGTTGACCACACCAAACTCATAAGTCTTGGAGTACGGCCCTGGCTGGTACGCGGTGGAGTTGATGCCACGCTGGTTCTCTTCGGCCAGGCGACGGTCCTGGTCATTGGTGGCGTCCCACACTTTGCGCATGCGCTCGACGTCGTAGTCCACACCCTCCACGGCGTCCTTGTGCACGATCCACTTGGTGGTGACCATGGTTTCCTGGGCACTGATCGGCCACACGGTGAACACAATGATGTGGTCGCCCATGCAGTGGTTCCACGAGTGAGGCAGGTGCAGGATGCGCATCGAGCCCAGGTCCGGGTTCTTAATGCGGCCCATCAGCTTGTTGCAGCCTTGCTTGCCGTCGAGGGTCATCGACACGGTGCCCTTGAGCAGCGGCATGCGCACGATGCGGTTACGCAGGCCGAAGCTGGCGTGGGCGTAAGGGATCTTTTCGGCATCCCAGGCGGCGGCGGAGGCGGCCACGTGGTCCTTGAAGGCCTGGTCGGCCCGCGGGTCGGTAACGTCGTCCCATTCCAGCAGGGTTTTCAACAGTTCCGGGTGCGACGCGTTGCAGTGGTAGCACTCGCGGTTGTTTTCCAGCACCAGCTTCCAGTTGGCTTTTTCAAACAAGGTGGTCTGGATCGCCACCTTGGTGTTCTCCATGTCGTAGGGTTCCATGTAGTGGCTCAAGGTCGACAGGAAGTCGTCGATGGCCGGCGGGTTCTCCGACAGGCTGATAAAGATGTAGCCACCGGCGGTCTTCACATTCACCGGCTTGAGGCCGTATTGCTTCATGTCGAAGTCGGCGCCCATTTCGGTACCGGCGAACAGCAGGCGGCCGTCCAGTTCATAGGTCCACTGGTGGTAATGGCACACCAGCTTGGCGACCTTGCCCTTGTCGCTGGTGCACAGGCGCGAACCGCGGTGGCGACACACGTTATGGAACGCGTGCACCACGCCGTCGGCGCCACGGATCACGATGATCGGGTTCTTGCCCACTTGCAGGGTGATGTAGTTGCCCTTGGCGGGGATCTCGCAGGTCATGCCGGCGATCAACCACTCTTTCTGGAAAATTTCCTGCATGTCGATATCGAACAGCCGCTCATCAGAGTAAAACGGCTGCGGCAGCGAAAAGGTCCGCTCGCGTTCTTGCAGCATTTGCGCAGTGGCCTTGCGTGCGGGTTCCAGCGGATCGCCCAAGCTTAAGGTTGCGGTGACGTCCATCGTGTGTGTCCTCATGGCCATTCTGTGTGGCCGGCGAATAGTGGCTAGGTTTTGCAGCAAGGCGTAAAGAAAGCGTCTTTGTTGGGAGCGAGTGTGGGCCCCACAACGGCCAGAACCTTATCCATGAACGACATGGCCCACTCTGTTCCCGACGCGCAACCCCCGTGGTATGGGGGCTGGTCGCGATAAGTATGTGAATGTCGCAGATAGGTAAATGGGTGGTTCTCGCGTTACGCAGAATCGCCACCATAAGGCCGATCACACGGCTATGGAGAACAGCATGTCCAACAGCTTCCTGAACCCGGTAACAACCCAGACCTGGGCCAATGGTCGGCACATCGTCCGTTGCGTCAAAGTCATCCAGGAAACCTGGGACGTGCGCACCTTCTGCTTTATGGCCGACCAGCCGATCCTGTTCTTTTTCAAGCCCGGGCAGTTCGTCACCCTGGAGCTGGAAATCGACGGCCAGCCGATCATGCGTTCGTACACTATTTCCAGTTCGCCGTCGGTGCCTTACAGCTTTTCGGTGACCATCAAGCGCGTGCCGGGCGGCAAGGTGTCCAACTGGTTGCATGACACGCTGCACGAAGGCCAGGAGCTGGCGGTGCACGGGCCGGTGGGGTTGTTCAATGCCATCGACTTCCCGAGCCCGAAAGTGCTGTACCTCAGTGGTGGTGTCGGTATTACCCCGGTGATGTCCATGGCGCGCTGGTTCTACGACACCAACGCCAACGTCGACATGACGTTTATCCACAGCGCCCGCTCGCCAAAGGACATCATTTACCACCGCGAGCTGGAGCATATGGCGTCGCGGATTGATAACTTCAGCCTGCACCTGATTTGCGAAAAACACGGCCTGGGTGAGCCCTGGGCCGGTTATCGCGGTTACCTGAACCACAAGATGCTCGAACTGATGGTGCCGGACTTCCTGGAGCGGGAAGTCTTCTGCTGCGGCCCGACGCCTTACATGAACGCGGTAAAGCGCCTGCTGGAAGCCGCCGGCTTCGACATGGCGCGTTATCACGAAGAATCCTTCGGCGCGACGCCACCGGAAGCCCGGGCCGACGCGGTGGAGCAAGCCGAACAAGCGGCGGATGCGCCGGAAATCGACCTGGCGGACCTGCATCAGGTGGAATTCATTGCCTCTGGCAAGAGCATCCGCGTGGCACCGGGCGAGACCGTTCACGCAGCGGCAGCCAAGCTTGGCCTGCTGATTCCGAAAGCCTGCGGCATGGGGATCTGCGGGACGTGCAAGGTGCTGAAGCTGGGCGGGGAGGTCGAGATGGACCACAACGGCGGGATCACCGAGGAAGACGAAGCCGAGGGTTACATCCTGTCGTGCTGCAGCGTGCCGAAGGGTGATGTGCGCATCGAGTTCTAATGATCGTTCCCACGCTCCGCGTGGGAATGCCTCTTTGGACGCTCCGCGTCCCGTCCCGCTGTGTGACGCGGAGCGTCACGGGCTGCATTCCCACGCAGAGCGTGGGAACGATCAGTTAGAGGTTATTGGGCATAGATATGCACGACGAAGTGCTGGCCGGATGCTGTCAGTTCATAGACCTTGTCAGTGATCCGCAATGTCCTCGTCGGTTCGCTGATGGTGTCACCGATTTTCGCGGATTTTCTGAATTCGTCCCAGTCGATGACGGTGGTGCTGATAGTGCCTTCGCCTAGTAAGTTGTTTCCGTAGCGTTGCGCTTCCATGGTATTGCCCTCTGCTGGATTTCCGTTTCCGGCCGATTATTCGGCTGGCGGTTAGTCCCGAAAGGCGGCCTTTTCCTTTCGGGTTCCAAGAGGCTAGTCAATGAAAGCTGAGTTGGTTGCTGTCAGAAATATCAAAAAACAGTCTCGGCCTTTCGCCATTATCTGAGGGGCTGATGCCTACTTCAGGCGCTCATTACTTCCCGAATATCTGCGGCTAATTCTCTTACACGCTCTTCCTCGGTATCCCACGCGCACATGAACCGCGCGCCGCCTTTACCGATGAAGGTGTAGAAGCGCCAGCCCTTGGCCGTCAGCGCGGCAATTGCCGGTTCCGACAGTTGCAGGAACACGCCGTTGGCCTGCACCGGGAACATCAACTCCACACCCGGGATATCCGCCACCAGGCTGCTGAGCAATTGTGCACAGTGGTTGGCGTGGCGGGCGTGTTTGAGCCAGGCGTCGTTTTCCAGCAGGCCCACCCACGGGGCGGAGAGGAAGCGCATCTTTGAGGCAAGCTGCCCGGCTTGTTTGCAGCGGTAGTCGAAGTCTTCGGCCAGCTTGTGGTTGAAGAACAGGATCGCTTCACCCACGGCCATGCCGTTCTTGGTGCCACCAAAGCACAGCACGTCGACGCCGGCTTTCCAGGTCAGGTCGGCCGGCGAGCAGCCGAGGAATGCGCAGGCGTTGGAGAAGCGTGCGCCGTCCATGTGCAGGTTCAGCCCCAGTTCCTTGCAGGTGACGCTGATGGCGCGGATTTCTTCCGGGGTGTAGACGCTGCCGACTTCGGTGGCCTGGGTCAGGGTCACGACGCGGGGTTTCGGGTAGTGAATGTCCTGGCGCTTGAGGGCGATCTCGCGGATCGACTCCGGGGTCAGCTTGCCGTTTTCGGTGCGGGCGGTGAGCAGCTTGGAACCGTTGGAGAAAAACTCCGGCGCGCCGCATTCGTCGGTTTCGACGTGGGCGGTTTCCGAGCAAATCACGCTATGGTAGCTCTGGCACAAGGAGGACAGCGCCAGGGAGTTGGCTGCGGTGCCATTGAAGGCGAAGAACACTTCGCAGTCGGTTTCGAACAGTTTGCGGAAACCGTCGGCGGCGCGGTGGGTCCATTCATCATCGCCATAGGCGCGTTGATGGCCCTGGTTGGCGAGTTCCATGGCGGCCCAGGCTTCCGGGCAGATGCCGGAATAGTTGTCGCTGGCGAATTGTTGGCTCTTGTCGGTCATGGCCCAGTCCTGTGGTCGATGTTGGTGCGCACTTTACCCAAGATTGTCGGGCGGGCGCACGCACTGTTAATGCAAAGTCATTGGGGAATTATGCACGGTTCTGAAAGCGTTCCTGTAAGCCGCGTTCGCGATGGCGCCCTGGACCTGCTCAAGTGGCTGGCGCTGCTGAGTATGGTGCTGGACCACCTGCGGTATGTCGGTTTGAGCCTGGACGGGCTGTATGTGCCGGGGCGCCTGGCGTTCCCGTGGTTTTGCCTGGCGATCGCGGCGAATCTGCATCGGGTCAAGGGCGCGCCGGTGACGGGGCAGTGGCGCTATCTGGGCTGGTTGCTGCTGTTCAGTGTGATCAGTGAGGTGCCGTACCGGATGTTCATCGACGACGCCGACACGCTGAACGTACTGCCGACCCTGGCGCTGGGTTTGCTGGTTGCCCGGGGATGGCAGCAGAAGACGGTTATTGATCGAGGATTGGCGTTGATCGCGCTGGTTTTGGCGGGGTTGTTTTCGGCTCAGTTGATGTTCGGTTTTTTTGGTGTGCTGCTGCCGTTGGCGATGCTGCTGGTGTTTTGCCGGCCGTGGTATTTCAGTGTGCTGCCGGGTGTGGTGTGCCTGGTTGCCAACCAATGGCAGATCCTGCTCGACAGCGGCACGCTGGTGGCGATGCTGGGATTGGCGACATGCCTGATTGCGCCGCTGGCCGGATTGGTCTTGTTGCGACATGCCGGGCAGGTATCGCCACCGGCCATGCGGCGCTGGGCGTATGCGCTTTATCCGGCGCATTTCCTGCTGCTGCTACTCCTTCGAAAGATCATCGCCTAACCCCTTGTAGGAGCGAGCTTGCTCGCGAAAAACGTCAACGATTACGAGGGCTGTCTGGATGCGCGCGGCGCCCTCAGGTTTTTCGCGAGCAAGCTCGCTCCTACAAATGCCGGGGGCCATGTCGTAAACGCACCTTTGCGTGGCGTCCATAGGCATTTGACCTCTCTGCGCCAGCCCTACCATCGCATCAAAGGGCCCCTCCGTCGTGCGGCGGCCCCAACAATACGATTGGCGCACCGCCGCCGCTGGGAGAGACGCGATGTTCAGCAAGCAAGACCAGATCCAGGGTTATGACGATGCACTGCTGGCGGCCATGAATGCCGAGGAGCAGCGCCAGGAAGATCATATCGAGCTGATCGCGTCAGAGAACTACACCAGCAAGCGTGTCATGGAAGCCCAGGGCAGCGGCCTCACCAACAAGTACGCCGAAGGTTACCCGGGCAAGCGTTACTACGGCGGCTGCGAGCACGTGGACAAGGTCGAAGTGCTCGCCATCGAGCGTGCCAAGCAGCTGTTCGGTGCCGATTACGCCAACGTGCAGCCGCACTCCGGTTCGTCCGCCAACAGTGCGGTGTACCTGGCGCTGTTGAACGCCGGCGACACCATCCTCGGCATGAGCCTGGCCCACGGCGGCCACCTGACCCACGGCGCCAAAGTGTCGTCCTCGGGCAAGCTGTACAACGCGGTGCAATACGGCATCGACACCAACACCGGGCTGATCGACTACGACGAGGTCGAGCGCCTGGCCGTGGAGCACAAGCCGAAGATGATCGTGGCGGGTTTTTCCGCCTACTCCAAGACCCTGGATTTCCCGCGCTTTCGCCAGATCGCCGACAAGGTCGGTGCGCTGCTGTTCGTCGACATGGCCCACGTCGCCGGCCTGGTGGCCGCCGGTCTGTACCCGAACCCGCTGCCCTACGCCGATGTGGTCACCACCACCACCCACAAGACCCTGCGCGGTCCACGTGGCGGGTTGATCCTGGCCAAGTCCAACGAAGAAATTGAAAAGAAACTCAACTCTGCGGTATTCCCGGGCGCCCAGGGCGGCCCGCTGATGCACGTGATCGCCGGCAAGGCGGTGTGCTTCAAGGAAGCCCAGGAACCAGGTTTCAAGGCCTATCAACAGCAAGTGATCGACAACGCCCAGGCCATGGCCGGCGTGTTTATCAAACGCGGCTACGATGTAGTGTCCGGCGGCACCGATAACCACCTGTTCCTGGTCAGCCTGATCCGTCAGGGCCTCACCGGCAAAGATGCGGACGCCGCCCTCGGTCGCGCTCACATCACCGTCAACAAGAACGCCGTGCCCAACGACCCGCAGTCGCCCTTCGTGACCTCGGGCCTGCGTATCGGCACGCCGGCGGTGACCACACGCGGCTTCAAAGTGACCCAATGCCTGGAGTTGGCCGGCTGGATCTGCGACATCCTCGACAACCTCGGCGACGCCGATGTGGAGGCCAACGTCGCCAAGCATGTGGCCGCCCTGTGCGCTGATTTCCCGGTTTATCGCTGAGCGCGGTTTTGGAGTAATGACTATGCAACGCTACTCGGGCTTCGGCCTCTTCAAGCACTCACTCAGCCACCACGAAAACTGGCAGAAGATGTGGCGCACGCCCACCCCGAAAAAGGTCTACGACGTGGTCATCGTCGGCGGCGGCGGGCATGGTCTGGCGACGGCTTACTACCTGGCCAAGGAACACGGCATCACTAATGTGGCGGTGGTCGAGAAAGGCTGGCTGGGCGGCGGTAACACCGCGCGCAACACCACCATCGTGCGGTCCAACTACCTGTGGGACGAGTCGGCGCACCTTTACGAACACGCGATGAAACTCTGGGAAGGTTTGTCCCAGGATTTGAACTACAACGTGATGTTCTCCCAGCGTGGCGTCTACAACCTGTGCCACACCCTGCAGGATATCCGTGACTCCGAGCGTCGCGTCAGCGCCAACCGCCTCAACGGTGTGGACGGCGAACTGCTCAACGCCAAGCAGGTGGCCGACGAGATCCCTTACCTCGACTGCTCGAAAAACACCCGCTACCCGGTCATGGGCGCCACCGTGCAACGTCGCGGCGGCGTGGCCCGTCACGATGCCGTGGCCTGGGGCTTTGCCCGCGCCGCTGACGCACTGGGCGTGGACCTGATCCAGCAGACCGAAGTGATCGGTTTCCGCAAGGAAAACGGTGTGTGCATCGGCGTGGAAACCAACAAAGGCTTCATCGGTGCCAAGCGCGTCGGCGTGGTGACGGCGGGTAACTCCGGCCACATGGCTTCGCTCGCGGGCTTCCGCCTGCCGATCGAATCCCACCCGCTGCAAGCACTGGTGTCGGAGCCGATCAAACCGATTATCGACAGCGTGATCATGTCCAACGCCGTGCACGGTTACATCAGCCAGTCCGACAAGGGCGACCTGGTGATCGGCGCCGGTATCGACGGCTACAACGGCTATGGCCAGCGCGGCTCGTACCCGGTGATCGAGCACACCATCCAGGCCATCGTCGAGATGTTCCCGGTGCTGTCCCGCGTGCGCATGAACCGCCAGTGGGGCGGCATCGTCGACACCACGCCGGATGCCTGCCCGATCATCTCCAAGACCCCGGTCCCGAACATGTTCTTCAACTGCGGTTGGGGCACCGGTGGTTTTAAAGCGACTCCAGGCTCAGGCAACGTATTTGCCGCGAGCCTCGCCAAGGGTGAAATGCACCCATTGGCAGCTCCATTCTCCATCGACCGTTTCCACAACGGCGCGCTGATCGACGAACACGGCGCTGCGGCCGTCGCCCACTAACAGGAGAAATTCCCTATGTTGCATATCTTCTGTCCTCACTGTGGCGAACTGCGCTCCGAAGAGGAATTCCACGCCTCCGGCCAAGCGCACATCCCGCGCCCACTGGACCCGAACACCTGCACCGACGAGGAGTGGGGCGACTACATGTTCTTTCGCGACAACCCGCGCGGCCTGCACCACGAACTGTGGATTCACGCTGCCGGTTGCCGCCAGTATTTCAACGCGACCCGCGACACCGTGACCTACGAAATTCTTGAAACCTACAAGATAGGCACCAAGCCGCAATTCACCGCCAAGGCTTCTGGAGAGAAGGTATGAGCCAGATCAATCGCCTGTCCAACGGTGGCCGGATCGACCGCAACAAAGCCCTGAGCTTCACCTTCAACGGCCAGAGCTACAAAGGCTTTGAAGGCGACACATTGGCCGCTGCGCTGCTGGCCAACGGCGTCGACATCATCGGTCGCAGCTTCAAGTATTCCCGCCCGCGCGGCATCTTCGCCGCCGGTGCCGAAGAGCCGAACGCGGTGCTGCAGATCGGCGCCACCGAAGCCACGCAAATCCCCAACGTGCGCGCCACGCAGCAGGCGCTGTACCAGGGTTTGGTCGCCACCAGCACCAACGGCTGGCCGAGCGTGAACAACGACATGATGGGCATTCTCGGCAAGGTCGGCGGCAAGCTGATGCCGCCGGGTTTCTACTACAAAACCTTCATGTACCCGCAATCGTTCTGGATGACTTACGAGAAGTACATCCGTAAGGCTGCAGGTTTAGGCCGCTCGCCGACCGAGAACGATCCGGACACCTACGACTACATGAACCGTCATTGCGACGTGCTGATTGTGGGCGCGGGCCCTGCCGGCCTGGCGGCTGCGTTGGCGGCTGCCCGCAGTGGCGCCCGGGTGATCATCGCGGACGAACAGGAAGAGTTCGGCGGCTCCTTGCTGGATTCCCGCGAAAGCCTCGATGGCAAGCCGGCGGCTGAATGGGTTGCCAGTGTGATTGCTGAACTCAAGGCCCTGCCGGACGTGGTGCTGCTGCCTCGCGCCACCGTCAACGGTTACCACGACCATAACTTCCTGACCATTCACGAACGCCTCACCGACCACCTCGGTGACCGTGCGCCGATCGGCCAGGTGCGTCAGCGTATCCACCGGGTTCGCGCCAAGCGTGTCGTGTTGGCCACCGGTGCTTGCGAGCGTCCGCTGGTGTACGGCAACAACGACGTGCCGGGCAACATGCTGGCCGGTGCGGTCTCGACTTATGTGCGCCGCTACGGCGTGGCGCCGGGCAAAAAACTGGTGCTGTCGACCAACAACGATCACGCCTACCGCGTGGCGCTGGACTGGTTTGACGCCGGTCTTTCCGTAGTTGCAGTGGCCGATGCACGTCATAACCCACGCGGCGCACTGGTTGAAGAAGCTCGCGCCAAAGGCATTCGCATCCTCACCGGCAGCGCCGTGATCGAGGCCCGTGGCAGCAAGCACGTCACTGGCGCCCGTGTTGCGGCCATCGATGTCAAAGCTCATAAAGTCACCAGCCCCGGCGAGTGGCTGGAGTGCGACCTGGTCGCCAGCTCCGGCGGCTACAGCCCGGTGGTCCACCTGGCCTCGCACCTGGGCGGCAAGCCGACCTGGCGTGAAGACATCCTCGGTTTTGTACCGGGCGAAGCACCGCAGAAACGCGTGTGCGTCGGTGGCATCAATGGCGTCTACGGCCTCGGCGATTCCCTGGCCGACGGTTTTGAAGGTGGCGTGCGCGCTGCCAGCGAAGCCGGGTTTGCGCCGGTGGAAGGTACGCTGCCCAAAGCCTTGAGCCGTCTGGAAGAACCGACCCTGGCGCTGTTCCAGGTACCTCACGAGAAAGCTACCGCACGGGCGCCGAAGCAATTTGTCGACCTGCAGAATGACGTCACCGCGGCCGCCATCGAACTCGCCACTCGCGAGGGTTTCGAGTCGGTGGAGCACGTCAAGCGCTACACCGCACTGGGCTTCGGCACTGACCAGGGCAAGCTCGGCAACGTCAACGGCCTGGCCATCGCGGCCCGTTCGCTGAATGTGACCATCCCGCAGATGGGCACTACCATGTTCCGTCCCAACTACACGCCGGTAACCTTCGGCGCGGTAGCAGGCCGGCACTGTGGGCACATCTTCGAGCCGGTGCGCTACACCGCGCTGCAAGCCTGGCACGTGAAAAACGGCGCCGAGTTTGAGGACGTCGGCCAGTGGAAACGCCCATGGTATTTCCCGCGCAACGGTGAAGACCTGCACGCCGCAGTGAAGCGCGAATGCCTGGCCGTGCGTGACAGCGTCGGCCTGCTGGACGCGTCCACCCTCGGCAAGATCGACATCCAGGGCCCGGATGCCCGCGAGTTCCTCAACCGCATCTACAGCAACGCCTGGACCAAGCTCGACGTGGGCAAGGCCCGCTACGGCCTGATGTGCAAGGAAGACGGCATGGTCTTCGACGACGGCGTGACTGCCTGCCTCGCCGACAACCACTTCCTGATGACCACCACCACCGGCGGCGCAGCACGCGTACTCCAGTGGCTGGAAATCTACCAGCAGACCGAATGGCCGGACCTCAAGGTGTACTTCACCTCGGTCACCGACCACTGGGCAACCATGACCTTGTCCGGCCCCAACAGCCGCAAACTGCTGAGCGAAGTCACCGACATCGACCTGGACAAGGACGGCTTCCCGTTCATGACCTGGAAAGAAGGCCTGGTTGGCGGCGTGCCGGCGCGGGTGTTTCGGATTTCGTTTACCGGTGAGCTGTCGTACGAAGTCAACGTGCAGGCCGACTACGCCATGGGCGTGCTCGAGAAAATCGTCGAGGCCGGCAAGCAGTACAACCTGACCCCGTACGGCACCGAAACCATGCACGTGCTGCGGGCCGAGAAGGGTTTCATCATCGTTGGCCAGGATACCGACGGCTCGATGACCCCGGACGACCTGAACATGGGCTGGTGTGTAGGCCGCACCAAACCGTTCTCGTGGCTCGGCTGGCGCGGGATGAATCGCGAGGATTGCGTGCGTGAAGACCGCAAGCAGCTTGTCGGACTCAAGCCGATCGACCCGAACGTGTGGCTGCCGGAAGGCGCGCAGTTGGTGTTCGACGCCAAGCAGACGATCCCGATGAAGATGGTCGGCCACGTCACCTCCAGTTATGCCCATAACTCCCTCGGTTATTCGTTTGCCATGGGCGTGGTGAAGGGCGGCTTGAAGCGCATCGGCGAGCGGGTGTTTGCACCGCTGGCGGATGGCAGCGTGATCGAGGCGGAGATTGTTTCTTCGGTGTTCTTCGACCCTAAAGGCGATCGCCAGAACATCTGACACCTGATCGTTCCCACGCTCCGCGTGGGAATGCATCCCGGGGCGCTCTGCGCCCCAAGAGCGGACGCAGAGCGTCCATGGCGGCATTCCCACGCAGAGCGTGGGAACGATCAAATTCAACACAGGTGCTTTATGACAGCAGCCAATGTTTACCAACAACGCCCCACCTCCGGAGCCAAGGCCGAGTCGTCGCTGCACCATGCCGACCTCGCCAGCCTGGTAGGCAAGGGTCGCAAGAATGCCGGCGTGACCGTGCGTGAAAAGAAACTGCTGGGCCACCTGACCATTCGTGGCGATGGCCATGACGCAGCCTTCGCCGCCGGTGTGCACAAAGCCTTGGGTATCGAATTGCCCGGTGCCCTGCAAGTCATCGTCAAGGGTGAGACCAGCCTGCAATGGCTCGGTCCGGATGAGTGGTTGCTGGTAGTGCCAGGCGGTGAGGAATTCGCCGCCGAGAAAAGCTTGCGTGAGGCGCTGGGTGATTTGCATATCCAGGTCGTCAACGTCAGCGGCGGCCAGCAGATTCTCGAACTCAGCGGCCCCAACGTGCGCGATGTGCTGATGAAATCCACCAGCTACGACGTGCACCCCAACAGCTTCCCGGTGGGCAAGGCGGTGGGCACGGTGTTCGCCAAGTCGCAATTGGTGATTCGCCATACTGCTGAAGACACCTGGGAGCTGGTGATTCGTCGCAGCTTCTCGGATTACTGGTGGCTGTGGTTGCAGGATGCGGCGGCTGAGTATGGTTTAAGCGTCCAGGCCTGATCGTTCCCACGCTCCGCGTGGGAATGCATCCCGGGACGCTCCGCGTCCCAAGAGCGGACGCAGAGCGTCCATTGCGGCGTTCCCACGCAGAGCGTGGGAACGATCAAGGAGTCACGAATAATGAGCCGCGTACCCGATACATGGATTTTGACCGCCGACTGCCCCAGCGTGCTCGGCACGGTGGACGCGGTCACTCGCTACCTGTTCGAGCAGGGCTGCTACGTCACTGAGCACCACTCCTTCGATGACCGGCTCTCGGGCCGGTTCTTCATCCGCGTGGAGTTCCGCCAGCCCGATGGTTTCGACGAACAAGCCTTCCGCGATGGCCTGGCCACCCGTGGCGAAGCCTTCGGCATGATCTTCGAACTGACCGCGCCGAACTACCGGCCGAAAGTGGTGATCATGGTCTCCAAGGCCGATCACTGCCTCAACGATTTGCTCTACCGCCAGCGCATCGGCCAACTGTCCATGGACGTGGTCGCCGTGGTCTCCAACCACCCCGACCTCAAGCCCCTGGCCGACTGGCACCAGATTCCCTATTACCACTTTCCCCTGGACCCCAACGACAAGCCGTCGCAAGAGCGCCAGGTGTGGCAGGTGATCGAGGAATCCGGCGCCGAGTTGGTGATCCTTGCGCGCTACATGCAAGTGCTGTCGCCGGAGCTGTGCCGCAAGCTCGACGGTAAGGCCATCAACATCCACCACTCCCTGCTGCCCGGTTTCAAGGGCGCCAAGCCGTATCACCAGGCTTACAACAAGGGGGTGAAACTGGTGGGCGCTACTGCGCATTACATCAATAACGATTTGGACGAAGGCCCGATCATCGCCCAGGGCGTGGAGGTGGTGGACCACAGTCACTATCCGGAAGATTTGATTGCCAAGGGACGGGATATCGAAGGCCTGACCCTGGCCCGGGCCGTGGGGTATCACATTGAGCGGCGGGTGTTCTTGAACGCCAATCGGACAGTGGTGCTCTGATGGACGCCTTCGCGAGCAAGCCCGCTCCCACATTCGACCGCATTTCAAAGGTAGGACTCGGTCAACTGTGGGAGCGGGCTTGCTCGCGAAGAGGCCCTTACTAACAACGCAAAAACAGCATCTGTACCCGAGCACTTAAACGCGCTGCCTGCCTGGGCAACGCGGTTCCATAAAAACAACAGCGAGGTGAAAGCATGTCTGGTAATCGTGGTGTCGTGTATCTCGGCAACGGCAAGGTCGAAGTACAGAAAATCGACTATCCCAAAATGCAGGACCCCCGTGGCAGGAAGATTGAGCACGGCGTCATCCTGCGCGTGGTCTCCACCAACATCTGCGGCTCCGACCAACACATGGTGCGCGGCCGCACCACTGCCCAGACCGGCCTGGTCCTGGGCCACGAAATCACCGGCGAAGTGATCGAGAAGGGCAGCGACGTCGAGAACCTGAAGATCGGCGACCTGGTGTCGGTGCCGTTCAACGTCGCATGCGGCCGTTGCCGTTCCTGCAAAGAGCAGCACACCGGCGTGTGCCTGACCGTCAACCCGGCCCGTGCCGGTGGCGCCTACGGCTATGTCGACATGGGCGACTGGACTGGCGGCCAGGCCGAATACGTGCTGGTGCCTTACGCCGACTTCAACCTGTTGAAACTGCCGGACCGCGACAAGGCCATGGAGAAAATCCGCGACCTGACCTGCCTCTCCGACATCCTGCCCACCGGCTACCACGGCGCAGTCACTGCGGGCGTTGGCCCGGGCAGCACGGTCTACATCGCCGGTGCCGGGCCTGTGGGCCTGGCAGCTGCCGCCTCCGCTCGCCTGCTGGGCGCTGCGGTGGTGATCATCGGTGACGTCAACCCGATCCGCCTGGCCCACGCCAAGGCCCAGGGTTTTGAAATTGCCGACCTGTCGAAAGACACCCCGCTGCACGAACAAATCGCTGCGTTGCTGGGCGAGCCGGAAGTGGATTGCGCCGTCGATGCCGTGGGTTTCGAAGCGCGTGGCCATGGTCATGAAGGGGCCAAGGCAGAGGCTCCGGCCACCGTGCTCAACTCGTTGATGGGCGTGGTGCGGGTGGCTGGCAAAATCGGTATTCCGGGCCTGTACGTGACAGAAGACCCGGGTGCCGTGGATGCCGCTGCAAAAATGGGCAGCCTGAGCATTCGTTTCGGCCTGGGCTGGGCCAAGTCCCACAGCTTCCACACCGGGCAAACCCCAGTGATGAAGTACAACCGCCAGTTGATGCAGGCGATCATGTGGGACCGTATCAACATTGCCGACATCGTCGGTGTGGAAGTCATCAGCCTGGATGACGCGCCACGCGGGTACGGCGAGTTCGATGCGGGCGTGCCGAAGAAGTTTGTGATTGATCCGCACAAGTTGTTCAGCGCGGCTTAAATCGCGGGCAAATAAAAAGGCGACCTCAGGGTCGCCTTTTTTGCATCTGCGGTTGGGTGGGAGAATCAGCGAATCGCCAAAGCCCCCTGATACACCGTTGGCCCCGTCGGCTGCTTGCTCACCGAGCCACCCTTGGTTTCCGAACTGACCATCAGTGTCACCGGCTTGCTGATCGACTCCTGCTGGCGAGGGTTGATGCCGATAATGCCTTTGCCGTCTTCCGGCAGCAGGCCCAGCGACACTGGCATGCCGTCAGCCGGGACGGCCCACAGTTCCAGGCTTTGATCCGGAGCCGGTGCGGTGGCGGCAATCGGCTGCACTTCGAGGTAATCCTTGTGGGCCACGATTTGCGTGGCCGGTTGCTGGGTGGTGTTCACCAGCAATGCGGCAGCCTTGACGCTGTCCTGGGTGTAGAGGGCGCCGCCGACGCCTGCCACTATCACCAAACAGGCGCCGACGAACAGGCGTGGGCGGTTCCAGAATGAAGGCTTGTGCTCAATCACTTGGGGGTTGATCGCAGTCATTAGGCTCTTCCTGACATGTTTTGTAGTCTTTCATGGACCCAGTTAACGGCGATCGGTTCCTCATCCGTCGTATTGAGCCTCGGATCAGAGTGATGCCAATTGGCCCTGATACAGCACCGGCCCGGTGGGTTGTCCGGTCGGCGAGCCCCCCTGAGGCTCAAGGCTCACTGCCAGGGTCAGCGGCGCCGTCAGCAGCGCCTGGTGTTCTTTGCTCAACTGGATTCGGCCGTTACCCGACACCGGCAACAACCCCAGGGAGATGGGTTTGCCGTCCGCCGGGATTGCCCACAGTTCCAACGCGCGGGCCGGCTCCACAGCCGCCAGGGTCAGCGGTTCCACTTGCAGATGATCCGCATAGGCCTGGATCTTCAGCGCGGGCTGTTGATTGGCCGCCACCAGCGTGGCGTTGTACTCCACCCCAAGGTCGCGCTGGTACAACACACCCACCAATACCGCGATCACCACCCCGCACGCCGCTACCAGCAAGCGCAGGTTCATCCAGAACGGTTTCTTCGCCGGCATATGCAGCACTTGCGGCTCAATGCGCGCCTTGATCCCTTCCCATACGTGGTCCGGCACCGGCCGTTCAGGCAGCGGCCCGGTGAGGCTGGCGAGGGCATCCTGCCAGTGCCCGAGTTCGACGCGCAGCGCCGCGTCATCCCGCAGCAGCGCTTCAAAGCGCCGGCGGGCGGTGGCAGGCATCAGCCCGATGGCGTAGTCAGCCGCCAGGGCGCGGCGCAGGGCGGTGGTCTGGTAGTTCATGATTCAAGGCACCTACGCAAGCGCTCCATGCCGCGGCGAATCCAGGATTTGACCGAGCCCAGGGGCGCGGCCAGATGTTCGGCCAATTCCGAGCACGACAGGCCCTGGAAGTAGGCCACGGTGATCGACTGGCGCTGCATGCCTTCGAGGCTGTCGAGGCAGCGGTTCAGGGCGAGGGCTTCACGCTCGCTGTCGAGCTGTTCATGGGCGCTGGGGCTTTCGTCGGCCGTGGCGTCCTCCTGGCCTTCGTTCAAGGGTTGTTCGCGGTGTTTGCGCAACTGGTCGATCGCCAGGTTGCGGGTGATATTGACCATCCAGGTCATGGGCGCCGACAGATGGGCCTCATAGCGTGAGGCGTTGTACCAGATGCGCACGAAGCTTTCCTGCAACACCTCCTCGGCCAGATCCTTGCGACCCATGAAACGCAAGGCAACACCATGCAAACGCGGGGAAACGCTGCGATAGAGCGTTTCGAACGCCTGGCGATTACCCAGTGAACACTGGGCCAGCAATTGCCGTAGCTGATCTGCATCGTGGGTCGAAATAGGGCTTCTCCAGGCGCTTGCAACAGAGCGATGGGACGGCGCACGGTAAAGAGGGCAGGCTGAGGTTAGTCCAGCTTGGGCATTCATTCCATCTACCTCCGTGCGGCTCGTGGTGGATATACGCAGCGCAAGGCGCATCGGATGCAGTGGTTTTCTGAACTAATCTGCAGGGAGGGAACAATCCTTCGGCGTACCCAGTCAAACTCCTGCTTTTTGCGCTTACTTTCAGAGGTTGTCTTGATGAAGATTTCACGCGGTTTTGCCCTGTCCTGCCTGTTGACCGTGGCGGCCAGCCCGGTATTTGCGGCAGGTTTCAGCCTCGGCGACGTGGCCAATGCCGTGTCCGGTGCACAAGGTGGCGACAAGGCAGCAGCGGCTGCACCCACTTCACAGACCGCTGGTCTGCTGCAGGCACTGACCTCGCAATTGAACGTGACCCCGGAGCAGGCCGTCGGCGGTACCGGCGCAATGCTGGGCCTGGCCAAGAATAAATTGGGCGGCGGTGATTACTCGCAACTGACCAAAAGCGTACCGGGCCTGGACAAGCTCTCCGGCAGCAACTCCCTGGGCAGCCTCGGCGCCCTGAGCGGCATGCTCGGCCAGAGCGGCGGCAGCAAGACCTCGGGCCTGGACGGCGTGTTGGGTAACGTGAAGAACACCAACGACCTGAACACCGCGTTCAGCGCGCTGGGCATGGACAGTGGGATGGTGGGCCAGTTTGCGCCGGTTATCCTGAAATACCTGGGCGGCCAGGGCGCCAGCGAATCGGTGCTGGGCAAACTGGCTTCGGCCTGGGGCACTGGCGGCTAAGGCCGCTCCGCGCGCAGTTGGGCGATGCGCGCATCCTTCTCCATCCAGAGCTGGTTGACCCAGTTCTGGACGGTCTGGCGAAACGCCGGATCGTTCTCGTAATCCCCCTGCCACAACGCCGGATCCAGCTCTCGGGTACGGATATCCACGATCACCTTCGGCACCGCACCACTGATCAAGTCCCAGAAGCCCGGAATGTTTTCCTGTGGATAAACCACGGTGACGTCGAGCACCGCATCCAGCTGTTCACCCAACGCGGCGAGCACGAACGCCACGCCACCCGCCTTGGGTTTGAGCAGACGTTCGAAGGGTGAAGCCTGCTGTTTGCGCTTGGCCGGGGTGAACCGCGTGCCTTCCAGGTAGTTCACCACGGTGACCGGCTGGCGCTTGAACAACTCGCAGGCCTCTTTGGTGATCTTCAGGTCCTGGCCTGCCAGTTCAGGGTGCTTGGCCAGGAACGCCTTGCTGTAGCGCTTCATGAACGGGTAATCCAGCGCCCACCAGGCCAGGCCCAGGAAGGGTACCCAGATCAGTTCCTTTTTCAGGAAGAACTTGAAGAACGGCGTGCGCCGGTTGAGGGCCTGGATCAGTGCGGGGATGTCGACCCAGGATTGATGGTTGCTGATCACCAGGTAAGAAGTGTCACCCCGCAGGTCGCCGCCTCCGCGAATGTCCCATTGGGTAGGAATGCACAGGGCGAAGATCAGCTTGTCGATCTCGGCCCAGGTTTCGGCGATCCACATGACGGCCCAGGAGGCATAGTCACGAAAGCGACCGGGGGCCACCAACTTGAGCAGGGCAAACACCATCAGCGGCCCGAACAGCACCAGGGTGTTGAGCAACAGCAGCAATGTGACGAAACAGCCGGTGAGCAGGCGGCGCATAAGTAACTCTTGGAATCATTTTTGGCCCGCCATGATAAGCAGCTTGGGCCTGGAGACCAAATCGCAAATAAGCTTACGAATGTTTCACAGCGGGCTGGGTATGCTCTGTGATCTAACTAAGCAGCGAATTTGCAGTCTAGAATTGGCCCACTTATTTCAAGGAAACCTCCTACGTGAAATCCATCCTTGCCCTGCTAACGCTGGTGGCCTTGCCTGTCATGGCCGCCGAGCCGACCCTTTATGGTCGCTACGAATACATCCAACTGCCGGAAATCGGTGAGACCTTCAAGGCCAAGATGGACACCGGCGCGCTGACCGCCTCGCTGTCGGCCCGGGACATCGAGACCTTCACCCGTGATGGCGACGACTGGGTACGCTTCCGCCTCGGCGGCAAGGACGCCACCAACAAGGTGTACGAGCACAAGGTTTCGCGCATCAGCAAAATCAAGAGCCGCGCCGACGAAGATGACGACAAGGACGAAGCCACCGTGGCCAAGCGCCCGGTGATCGACCTGGAAATGTGCCTGGGCAACGTCAAGCGCACTGTCGAGGTCAACCTCACCGACCGCAGCAGCTTCAACTACCCGCTGCTGATCGGCGCCAAGGCCCTGCGTGAATTCGGCGCTGCGGTAAACCCGGCCCGCCGTTACACTGCGGACAAACCGGACTGCTGACGGAACACCATGGCGCATATCCTGATTGTCGAAGACGAAGCGGCTATCGCTGACACGCTGATTTTCGCCCTGCAAGGCGAGGGCTTCACCACCACCTGGTTGAGCCTCGGCCAGGCGGCGTTGGCCCATCAGCGGCAAACCCCGGCGGACCTGGTCATCCTCGACATCGGCCTGCCGGATATCACCGGCTTCGAAACCTGCAAGCAACTGCGGCGTTTCAGCGAAGTACCGGTGATGTTCCTCAGCGCCCGGGACGGTGAGATCGACCGCGTGGTGGGTCTTGAGATCGGCGCTGACGACTATGTAGTCAAGCCGTTCAGCCCGCGGGAAGTGGCAGCGCGGGTACGGGCCATTCTCAAGCGCGTGGGCCCCGGTGCTGCTCCGGCGGTGTTCCAGGTGGACCTGGAGCGCATGCAGATCAGTTATCGCGGCCAGCCCCTGAGCCTCACTCGCCATGAATTCCGTCTGCTGCACAGCCTGTTGGAGCAACCCGAGCGCGTGTTCAGCCGCGAGCAACTGCTGGATGCGGTGGGCGTGGCGGCGGACGCAGGCTACGAGCGCAATATCGACAGCCACATCAAAAGCGTGCGCAGCAAATTGCGCGCGGTGGCGCCCGAGGCGGAGCCCATCCAGACCCATCGCGGCCTTGGCTACAGCTACAGCCCGGGCAACAGCTGATGCGCCTGGGGATCCGGTTCTTCCTGGTCTATGCGCTGTTTATCGGCCTGACCGGCTACTTCGTACTCAGCACCGTGATGAAGGAAATCCGCCCCGGTGTGCGCCAGTCCACCGAAGAAACCCTGGTAGACACCGCCAACCTGCTGGCGGAAATCCTGCGCAGCGATGTGAAGAACGGCACCCTCGGCCAGAGCCACTGGCCCGAACTGCTCAAGGCCTACGGTGAGCGTCAGCCCGGCGCGAATATCTGGGGCCTGCCGAAAAACCAGGTCAACCACCGCATCTACGTCACCGACGCCAAGGGCATTGTGCTGCTGGACTCCAGCGGCGAGGCGGTGGGCGAGGACTATTCGAAGTGGAATGACGTGTACCTGACCCTGCGCGGCGAATACGGTGCGCGCTCGACCCGTAGCGAACTGGACGACCCGGCCTCGTCGGTGATGCACGTCGGCGCGCCGATCCGCGATAACGGGCAGATCATCGGCGTAGTCACGGTGGCCAAGCCCAACAGTTCACTGCAACCCTATGTGGACCGCACCGAAGACCGGCTGCTGTGGTACGGCGCCGGGCTGGTCGCCCTGGGCTTGCTGTTTGGTGCGCTGTTGTCGTGGTGGTTGAGTGTCGCACTGCGCCGGCTGACGGCGTATGCCCAGGCGGTGAGTGAAGGCCGGCGTGCCGAGTTGCCGCACTATCGCGGTGGTGAACTGGAGCAGTTGTCCACCGCCGTGGAACACATGCGCACCCAGCTGGAAGGCAAGGCGTACGTCGAGCGTTATGTGCACACCCTGACCCACGAACTGAAAAGCCCATTGGCGGCGATTCGTGGTGCGGCGGAGCTGTTGCAGGGCGACATGTCCCGTGACCAGCAGCAGCGTTTCGTGAGCAATATCGACAGCGAAAGTGCGCGCTTGCAGCAGTTGATCGAACGCCTGCTGAACCTGGCGCAGGTGGAGCAGCGCCAGGGCCTTGAGGACCAGGCCAGCCTGTCGTTGGCGGCGCTGGTGGACGAAGTGCTCAAGGCTCAATGTGCGCGCATTGAAGGCGCCGGGTTGCAGGTCGAGCAGGCGATTGACGCGGATCTGCAGGTGTACGGCGAGCCGTTCCTGCTGCGCCAGGCACTGGGTAACCTGCTGGAAAACGCACTGGATTTCACACCGCCCGGTGGCACATTGCGGTTCAGCGCCAAGGCCTTGGATGACGGGATCGAATTCACCCTGTTCAACCAGGCCGACGCCATTCCCGAGTACGCGTTGCCGCGCCTGAGCGAGCGCTTCTATTCCCTGCCGCGCCCGGCCAGCGGGCGCAAGAGCACCGGCCTTGGGCTGAATTTTGTCGAAGAGGTGATGAAGCTGCACGGCGGCTCATTGCAGATCGGCAACGTGCCCGGCGGCGTGCAGGTAAAACTGCATCTCCACACAGTCTCCACATTCCCTTCATAAATCCCCCTTAAGCGCCCGCCAGACTCTCCCCCATCAAAACAGGGAGAGCTTCATGAACCGCAATCTGCTTTTCAAATTGGGCGCCATCGCGCTGCTGATCGTGCTGTTGTTGATTCCGTTGCTGATGATCCACGGGGTGATTACCGACCGTCAGCAACTGCGCGACGACGTCTTGCAGGATATCGCCCGCAGTTCCAGCTACAGCCAGCGCCTCAATGGCCCGGTGCTGGTGGTGCCTTATCGCAAGACCGTCCGGGAGTGGAAGCTCAATGAAAAGCTCAACGAACGCTACGAAGAAACCCGCGAGGTGCGTGGTCATCTGTATTTCCTGCCGGAGCAATTTGCCCTCGACGGGCAGGTGCAAACCGAAGTGCGGGCCCGGGGCATTTACCAGGCACGGTTGTTCCACGCCGACAGCCGTATCAGTGGGCGGTTTGTGTTGCCGGAGCAGTGGGGCATCACGGAAAACTTTGCCGATTACCGCTTTGAGCCGGCGTATCTGGCAGTGGGTATCAGCGACATTCGCGGCATCGAAAATGCGTTGAAGCTGGAGCTGGGCAGCCAGCAACTGGCGTTTTCCCCGGGCACTCAAGTGGCTTGGCTGGGGGAGGGTGTGCACGTGATGCTGCCCGAGCAGGACAGCCAGAATCCGTCACCTTTTGACTTCGCCTTTGACCTGCGCCTGCAAGGCACCGAGCAGCTGCAAGTGGTGCCGGTGGGCAAGACCAGCCAGGTCAAGCTGGCGTCCAACTGGCCGCACCCGAGCTTTATCGGCAACTTCCTGCCGACACAGCGCGAGGTCACCGCCCAAGGCTTCAGCGCCAATTGGCAGACCACATTCTTCTCCACCAACCTGGAAGAAGCACTGCGCGGCTGCCTGGCCGAGCGCGGCTGTGACGACTTCAACAGCCGCAGCTTCGGCGTGAGCTTTATCGACCCGGTGGACCAGTACCTCAAGAGCGATCGGGCGATCAAATATGCGCTGCTGTTCATTGCCCTGACGTTTGCCGGTTTCTTCCTGTTCGAGGTGCTCAAGAGCCTGGCGGTGCACCCGATCCAGTACGCGTTGGTGGGGGTTGCCCTGGCGTTTTTCTATTTGCTGTTGTTGTCATTGTCCGAGCACATCGGGTTTGGCCCGGCGTACCTGATATCGGCGGCGGCCTGTGTGTTGCTGATCGGGTTTTACGTCTGCCATGTGCTGCGCAGTGTCGCCCATGGCCTGGGGTTTTCAGCAGGGTTGGCGGCGTTGTATGGCTTGCTGTACGGGTTGCTGAGTGCCGAGGATTACGCGTTGTTGATGGGCTCGTTGCTGCTGTTCGGGTTGCTGGGCACGGTGATGGTGCTGACCCGCAAGCTGGATTGGTATGGGGTGGGCAAGCGCAAGGAGATGGGTGATGAGTAGGTCGTTGGGGTTGCGGGAAGATCAGCAGGTAGGAGCAACGTTGATGATGCGGATCAACGCACTGTTTCCCGAAGCCCGGGAGCTTTTTGTGGCGAGGGAGCTTGCTCCCGCTGGGCTGCGCAGCGGCCCCAAAAATCTTGGGAGCGCTTCGCACTCCAGCGGGAGCAAGCTCCCTCACCACAAAAGAACCCTTGCAGCAGGTTAGGCCGGTGGCTGGGTCTGGAGCATCGACGGCCGCTGACTCACCTCGGCATACCACGCCGCCAGCTTCGGATGGCTCGACCGCCACTGCATGTCCGGGTGGCGGAAGTCCAGATAAGCCAGTGCACACGCCACGCTGATCGCGGCCACGTCAAACGGCCCGGCCAGTTCGGCGATGGCGTCCTGTTCGAGCATGTCGAGGGCGCGGCGGATCTTGTCGCGCTGGCCTTCCAGCCACAGGTCCCAATGTTTTTCCTCGGGGCGCATGGCGGTTTCATAACGCACCAGTACGGCGGCATCCATGATGCCGTCGGCGGTCGAGGCCAGGGTCAGGCGCCGCCAGCGGGCCGGGCCGTTACGGGGGATCAGTGGAGTCCCGGTGTGTTGGTAGTCGAGGTAATCGAGGATCACCCGGCTGTCGTGCAGCGCATTGCCGTCGGCCAGGCGCAGGGCGGGGATCTTGCCCAGCGCGTTGTCCAGGATTACATCGGCGTCGGGCTTGACCGGCGTCGGCACGCAGGCGTGCAAGGTCACGCGGTCCAGTTGACCGGTCTCGTGCAACAACACCCGTACTTTGCGCACAAACGGCGAGGCAGGGTTGTGGAACAACGTCATGCTGGGGGTGGACATGGGCATTCCTCGGAAAAGGGCAGCGCTAATCTATCTCAACGCTTGAGCAACGCCCAGCTACCTATGGCGGCCGGAATGCCCAGCCCCACCCAGCTCAGCGAATCCCACAAGCCGTCCCCCAGCAATGCCGCAAACAATCCGGCAGCACTCAACAACCCGATGGCCAGCGGAATGCCGAATACCTTCCAGAAACTCGATTGCCTCGGCTTCATGACTTGGCCGCCTTGCGCCGCACCAGCCACAGGTACACGCCACTGCCCAGGACGATGATGGTCAGCACATCCAGCACCGCCCACAGGATCTTCATCGGCATGCCGCCGTAGTCACCAAAGTGCAGCGGCTGGGACATGCCCATGGCGTCCATGTACCACGGCCGTTCGGCGATGGCGGTGACGTGCAGGTTGCTGGCGTCGATCAATACCGGCGTCAGCAGGTGTGAAGTCAGGTGGGTGCTGCCTTTCATGAACACCGCGTAGTGATGCTCGCTGGAGAAACGCGTGCCGGGGAACGCGATAAAGTCCGGCTCCATCCCGGGCGCGGCCTTGGCGGCAATCGTCAGCAGGTCGGTGGCGGGGGCGCGCAGGGTCAGCGGCGGGGCGTTTTTGTAAGGCTCGATCATTGCGCTGAGGCTGTCGGTGCGCCACGCGGCGATGATCAGGTCGGCGCAGGCGCTGATCACGCCGGTCACGCCCACTACCAGCGCCCAGGTCAGGGTGACCACGCCGATCAGGTTGTGCAGGTCGAGCCAGCGCAGGCGCGTGGATTTGTCCTGGCGCACGGTGGCGAATTTCAGCCGGCGCATGAACGGCAGGTACAACACCGTGCCGGAGATGATCGCCAGCACAAACAGAATGCCCATGAACGCCAGCAGCAACTTGCCCGGCAGCCCGGCGAACATATCGACGTGCAGGCGCAGCAGGAACATCGTCAGCCCGCCGTTGGCCGAAGGCGTTTCCACGGCCTCGCCGGTGCGGGCGTCGAGCATGAAGGTGTGGGAGGAATTGGGTTCGGTGCCGGCGGTGGCGGCCATGATCGCGATCACGCCGTTCTTGTCGTCTTCGTCCCAGGCCAGGTATTGCATGGCTTCGCCGGGGCGATGGGCCTGGGCTTTGGCAACAAGCTGTTCGAGGTTCAGCTGTGGGGTATCGGCGGGCATCTGTGCCAGCTCGGGTTCGTTGCCCAGCAGGTGGTCGATCTCGTGGTGGAAGATCAACGGCAGGCCGGTGAGGGCGAGCAGCAGCAGGAATACGGTGCAGACGAGGCTGGTCCAGGTGTGGATGAAGGACCAGCGGCGGATGGTTTTGCTTTTCATTTTCTAGCCTTCAGACACACCGAAGCCGCCCACGGGGGCGGCCCGGTTGTTAACTCAGCCGATTACCACTGGTAGGTGGCACTGGCGACGACGCTGCGTTGGTCGCCGTAGTAGCAGTAGGAAGCATCGCAGGTGGAAATGTAGTCCTTGTCGAACAGGTTGGTGGCATTCAGTTTCACCGAAGCCCCCTTGAGGCTGTTGTCCAGGCGGCCGAGGTCGTAATGCACGGAGGCATCGAACACGGTGTAGGCATTGGCCTTGCCCAGCCAGGTGTTGCCCTGGTCGCCATAGGTATTGCCGGTGTAGCGGGCACCCGCGCCAATGCCGAAACCGTCGAGCACACCGGCGTGCCAGGTGTAGTCGGTCCACAGTGAGGCTTGCTGGTTTGGCATCAGTTGCAGGCGGTTGCCTTTGTATTGGCCTTTTTGCACTTCGGATTTGGCCAGGGTGTATGCAGCGATGACCTTAAGGTTCTCGGTCACGTCAGAGACGGCTTCCAATTCCAGGCCCTTGACCTTCACTTCGCCGGTCTGGTCGGTGATCGACTGGCCACCGGCGCCGAAGCTGGTAACCAGCACGTTCTTTTGGGTCAGGTCGTACACCGCGGCGCTCAGCAGGGTATTTGAGCCGGGTGGCTGGTACTTGACCCCCAATTCCCATTGCTTGCCTTCGGTGGGTTTGTACGACTCGGTTGGCGAGACGCTGGCGTTACTCGCTGGCTGGAACGATTCGGCGTAGGAGAGGTACGGAACGAAGCCCGAATCGAACACATAGCTCAGCGCGGCGTTGCCACTGAAGTTCTTGCTGCGGTCGGTATTGGTTGCATCGTTTTTGTTGAAGTAGGTGGTGCCTTGGTGCACCCAGTCTTCACGCCCGCCGAGGGTCAGGCGCCACTTGTCCAGGGCCATCTGGTCCTGGGCGTAAAGGCCAGTCTGGATGGTTTTCTGGTTGTAGTCGTAATAAGCGGTGGAGCGCGCCGGACGCACCACCGGCTTGGTGTTGACGGGGTTGTAGAGGTTGACTGTGCCGCCGTCACCGAAGATCGACAGGTACGAGGTGTCGGTGCGCTGGTGATCCAGGCCGAGCAACAGCGTGTGGGTGATATCACCGGTGGCGAAGTCAGCCTGGAAATTGTTGTCGACGGCGAACTGGCCGATGTTTTCGTCCACGTTGGTCGACGAGCGGCTGGTATTGCCCTCGGCATCAATGGTCGAGTAACCGTAGGAACCCACGGTCAGTTGCTGGAAAGCCAGCTCCGACTTGGTGTAACGCAGGTTCTGCTTGAACTGCCAGGTATCGTTGAAGCGATGCTCGAAGGCGTAGCCCAGCGCGTAGTAGGTGCGGTCGTAGTACTCGTAGTCCGGGTCGCCGAGGTTCTTGTGATGAGAGATGTCCCCCAGCGGCGATTTGATCTTGGTGCCGACAATGGGCAGGAACTGACTGGTGGCGCCGGTATCGTCGCGGGTGAACTGCGACAGGAACGTCAGCTTGGTGTCGGTATCAATATTCCAGGTCAGGCTGGGGGCGATGTTGTAGCGCTTGTTGTCGATGTGATCGACCTGGGTGCCGGCGTCGCGCACCACACCGCTGAGGCCGTAGAGAAACTGGCCTTCATCATCGATCTTGCCGGTGCTGGCGAAGTTGATCTGGCGGTAGTTGTCGCTGCCGTACTGCACCTGGATGGCATTGCTCGACTCGGCACTTGGACGTCGGCTGACCATATCCAGCAGGCCACCCGGTGGCGTCTGGCCGTAGACCGACGAGGCCGGCCCACGCAGCAGCGCAAGGCGGTCGAGGTTCCAGGTTTCGGCTTTCGGGTTGGCATACACGCCGCGTGGCAGCGGCAGGCCGTCGAGGAACTGGGTGGGTTCGAAGCCGCGTACACGCATCCAGTCGTAGCGGGTGTCACTGCCGTAGCTTGCGGACACGATACCGGGCATGTATTTGACGGCGTCATCCAGGTTCTGGACGTTGCGGTCCTGCATTTGCTGGCGAGTGGCGACGGAAATCGAACGCGGGGCTTCGACCAGTGCGGTATCGGTCTTGGTGCCGGCAGCGGTGCGGGTCGCCAGGTAACCGTCAACCGGCCCCCATGCGCTTTCCGCGTCGGCCTGGCCGGTAATGCTGGTCTCCGGCAATGCCACGACCCCATCCGGGATCGCTACCAGGCTGAACGTGCCTGCACTGCTTTGCTCCAGTTGCAGCCCGGTCCCGCGCAACGCTTCACGCAATGCGCCTTGTGCATCGAATTGCCCTTTTACCGGCGCGGAAGTCTTGCCCGCTGCCAACCCCGGGTTCAGCGTCAGCGCCAAACCGGCCTGGCTGGCGATCTGGTTCAGGGTGGTGGCCAGCGACGCTGCCGGCAGATTGTAGGCGCGCACACTGGACGCTTGTTCGGCGGCGAGCAACTGGGTGCTGGCCAGCGGAGCGCTGAGGGCAATGGCCACGGCCAACAGGCTGGGGCGCAACAAGGTGTCTAGCGTGCGGGACATAGGGCGGCTCCTGAATGGAAATATTTCTCAATTGCCTATGTGCCGAGCGAGATGCAAAAAGTGATAGGGCTCGATGAAAATAATTTCTATTAGTGGGTGAGTGCTGTTTTTGAGGGCCTCATCGCAGGCAAGCCAGCTCCACAGGGGAACGCATTCCACCTGTGGGAGCTGGCTTGCCTGCGATGACAATGGCCTATGCACCACAGGAGCCTACGGCTTGGGCGCCACCGTCACCCACCACGGCGTGTGTTGTTGAATCTGCACCGGCAAGGTCGGCAGCAGCGCGTTCAGTGCCAGGTTGGTGTCGTGCAACGGAAAGCTGCCGGTGATCCGCAGGTCGGCCACCTGTTTATCCACACCCAGGTAACCGGTGCGGTAGCGGCTCAGTTCGGCAACCACATCGCCGAGCCGCGCGTTGTCCACCACCAGCATGCCGCGCGTCCAGGCGTCGGTGCCGGGGCTGACGGCAAGCATCGGGCCGAGGCTGTCGCGGCGCATCAGCACTTGCTGGCCTTCCTTGAAGATCTGCTCTTGATGCAGCGCTTCAGGCTGTGCGCCGACGGCAGACTGCAACACGCTGAGGCGGGTGCCATCTTCCTCGCGCTTGACGATAAACCGTGTGCCCAGGGCGCGCAGGCTGCCTTCGCGGGTTTCGACAAAAAACGGGCGGGCGTCGCTGTGGCCGGTTTCGACAAGGATCTCGCCTTCCTGCAATACGATCAGCCGACGTTTCTCGTCAAAGCGCACGTCAATGGCGCTGTGGGTGTTGAGGTTGATCACGGTGCCATCCGCCAGCTTCAGGGTGCGCTGTTCACCGGTGGCGGTGCGCTGGTCTGCCAGCCAATAGTTGAGCGGCACGTAGCGCTGGCCGACGAACAATGCCAGGCCGCACACCAGCACCACACTGGCCAGGCCGCTGCCGAGCTTGCGCACGCGGCGGCGAATGCCTTCGCGCGACTGCAGCAATGCCGCACGGGCCGTGCCCGAGGCCACACTGAAACGCTGATCGAGCATGCCCAACTGGCGCCAGGCGCGGGCGTGTTCTTCGTTGCTGGCCAGCCATTTGGCGAATTCCTCCTGCTCCACGGCGCTGCCGTCGCCCGAACCGAGGGACAGTTGCCAGGCAATGGCCGCGTCGAGCACCCGCGCCGACACCGGCTTGGAACTGACCGGGCTCACAGCGGCTCGCCATACAGGGCGATGTAGCACTGGCGGATACCCTGGGCCAGGTATTGCCGCACCCGCGGCACGGAAACCCCCAGGCGCTGGGCGATTTCGGCGTGGCCCATGCCGTCGAGGCGGTTGTAGAGGAAGGCCGCGCGGGCCTTGCTCGAGAGTTTGCCCAGCAGGCGGTCGATGGCCTTGAGGTCTTCGAGGATCAGTTGCTGTTCTTCCGGGGACGGGTGCTCGCTTTCCGGGATCAGCATCAGTTCGGTGAGGTAAGCCTGTTCCAGCGCGGCGCGGCGGAAATAATCGAAAAGCAGGCCCTTGGCGATGGCCACCAGGAACGCCCGCGGCTCGCGGGGTTCACGCAGTTCTTCACGGCCCAGCAGGCGCATGAAAGTGTCCTGGCTGAGGTCTTCGGCGCGGCTGGGGCAGGCCACGTTGCGTCGCAGCCACGCCAACAGCCAGCGGCGATGGTCGCGGTACAACGCGCCAACAAGCTCACTGTGGGGACTTTGGATTGACGACAAGGCGACACCGATCGGAAAGTTTAAACTAACGAGAATTATTCGCGATTGTGGCAGAGGTGTAAGGCGGGTGCAATTGGCGTTGGTCGGGCGGCGGCGTAATGCTATCTATCATGATGATGCCACTTGCTGTGGCGAGGGAGCTTGCTCCCGCTCGGCTGCGCAGCAGTCGTAATCCTGGCAGTGCATTTATTCAGTTGGAAATGGGTTGGCTGATTTGGGGGCGCTTCGCACCCCAGCGGGAGCGAGCTCCCTCGCCACCATTAGAATGAGGGGGCTTGCTTGCGGCGTTTCCATTGGCCCAGGCGCTGTTGTAACGCGTGCGGGCTGTCGATCTGCTGCTGCCGTGCACGGCTGAACAAAATCAGCATCAGTTCCGCCGTTGCCAGCGCATCCGCACTGGCATGGTGACGCTCGCCCACTTGCAGCTTGAAATGCGTGATCCAGTCATCCAGCCCGGCTTCGCGGATGTTGGCGTCGGGGCACAGCAGCGGGGCGATGTCGGCCACGTCCAGGAACGGGTGGTTCAAGCGATAGCCCAGGCTGTCCTTGAGTGCCCGGCACAGCATGTGTTGATCGAAGGGCGCATGAAACGCCAGCAGCGGGCTGTCGCCGACAAACTCCATGAAGTCCATCAGCGCCTCTGCCGGGTCACTGCCCGCCGCAATGGCGCTGGGCCCCAGGCCATGGATCAGCACGCTGGGGTTGAGCTTGGTCTCGGCCCGGTGCAGGGTGCGTTCGAACAATTGCGAGAAGTCCACTGCGCCGTCCTCGATCACCACGGCGCCAATCGAAAGCACCTGGTCACGATTGAGGTTCAGGCCGCTGGTTTCCAGGTCCACCACCACCCAGCGCTGGGCCCGCAGCGATCCGTCCCCCAGCTCCCCAGGTGTGCGCAATTGCTCGACGCGCCGTTGTTGCGCCGCATCCAGGCCAGGTTTGGGTTTGCGCAACCAGCCAAACCAGCTCACAGCTGATACCGCAACGTCAGGCTGCCTTGCAGGCGTTGGGCCTGGCGCAGGGATTCGCGCAGGATGCGCCGGTCGAGGTGGTTGAGGCTGTCGGGATCGACGCGGTTGGAGTAGGGCAGGTTCTCGCGGGTTTGCAGTTGGTGTTGTTGCATGCGAGTTTGCTGGATGAAGTGATAGGCCTCTTCATAGGCGGCGCCATCAAGGCGTTCGATGACTTCCCTGGCCACCAGTTGGCGCAAGCGCTCCAGGGTGTTGATGGCGCTGATGCCGTTGGCCAATGCCAGCAGACGGGCGCCGTCGACAAATGGCGTGAGGCCTTGCACCTTGAGGTCAAGGGTTGCCTTGTCGGCGCCTTTGCGCGTCAACACAAAATCCCGGAAGCGCCCTACCGGCGGGCGCTGGCGCAACGCGTTCTCGGCCAGCATGCGCTGGAACAAACGGTTGTCTGCCACCTGGTCGAGAATGCCCTGGCGCAGTTGCTCGCACCCTTGCTCATCGCCCCACACCACCCGCAAATCAAAATAGATGCTCGAACCCAGCAGATTCTCCGGCGTCGCCTCACGGATAAACCCGGCAAAGCGCCGCGCCCATTCCGCCCGGGACAGGCACAGCTCCGGGTTGCCGGCCATGATATTGCCCTTGCACAGGCTGAAGCCGCACAGCGCCAGGCTCTGGTTGATCTGTTGTGCCAGCGGCAGCAGGCGCCCGCGAATCTCGGCGGCTTCGGCGGCGTCCCGGGCTTCGAACAGGATGCCGTTGTCCTGGTCGGTATACAGCGTCTGCTCGCGGCGGCCCTCGCTGCCGAAACACAGCCAGCTGAATGGCACGCCCGGGTCGCCCTTGTCGGCCAGGGTCAACTCGATGACACGGCACACCGTGTGATCGTTGAGCAAGGTGATGATGTGGGTGATCTGCGTAGACGACGCGCCGTGGGCGAGCATGCGCTCCACCAACTGGCCGATCTCGCCGCGAATCGCCACCAGGTTTTCGACCCTGGGTGCATTGCGGATGGTGCGCGCCAGGTGCACCAGGTCAACCCGCTGCAGGGAAAACAGGTCACGCTCGGACACCACGCCACACAGGCGCTGATCCTTGACCAGGCACACGTGGGCGATATGCCGTTCGGTCATCGCAATCGCCGCGTCGAAGGCGCTGTGGTCCGGCGTGAGGAAAAACGGCGCCTGGGTCATATGGCGCTCGATGCCCTGGTTGAAATCACTGGTGCCGTCGGCCACCACCTGGCGCAGGTCCCGCAGGGTGAAAATCCCCAGGGGCGCCTTGTGTTCATCGACGATCACAATGCTGCCCACTTGCTGCTCGTGCATTTGCGTGACCGCTTCACGCAGCGGCGTCAGCGGGCTGCAGGTGACCGGGTGACGCATGGCCAATTCGCCCAGGCGGGTGTTCAGCGAATATTGGGTGCCGAGGGTTTCCACGGCCTTTTGCTGGACTTGCTGGTTGACCTGGTCCAGCAAGCTGCTCACGCCGCGCAAGGCAAAGTCGCGAAACGCGCTGGAAAGGGCGAACAGCTTGATAAAGGCCGGCTTGTTCAGTTGCAGGCAGAAGGTGTCTTCGGCGGCTTTGTGCTCGGTACGGGTGGCCCGCTCCCCCAGCAGCGCCGCCAGCGGAAAACATTCACCGGTGGTGATTTCAAAGGTGGTTTCTGTCGAGTCCGGCCGCTCGCCGACTACGCGCCCCTGCTTGACGATATAGAAGTGTTCCACCGGCCCGCCCGAGGGCTTGAGGATGCTCTCGCCGGGGCCGTAGAAGCGCAATTGACACTGCTCTACCAGAAATCCCAGGTGGGCGTTTTCCATTTGGTTGAACGGCGGGAAGCGTTGCAGGAATTGCAGGGTGCCGTGGATGTTCTGCAACACAGCGGTTTTCCCCGCTTGTGTGAAAGCATCAGCTTTACTCATACCTATGACCGCAGTTTTTTTGTCGTTATCGTGCCCCATGGTCGACTCCTGCGCTGCGGGTGCCCATTGGACGTAAGTCTAGGTAGCGTTATGCCTTCCACGACTAGGGAAAAACCTTACATGAATATCGTCCAAACCCCGTAGAACGCCCACTAGGCAAACTTTCCGACGAAGTGCACATTGTTCGCCCTTCCGGCGATGTCTGACTTCTGTGCTGGGAGATTGAATAGAACTGCCGAGAAACGTATGTCCGACCACGATATTTTGAGTGATGCCGAGCGCGAGGCCCTGAGTGCTGTTATGCAGGAGCCGGATTTGCCGCCACAACGGGTTTTGATCGTGGATGACGACAAGGACGCGCGCGAACTGTTGGCAGAAATTCTTGGCCTGGACGGCATTCGTTGCATGACCGCCGACAGCGGCGAGGCTGCATGGGACTTGTTGAGTTCCAGTAGCTCCATCGGCTTGCTGATCACCGACCTGCGCATGACGCCGAGCAACGGGCTGCAATTGATTCGCCAGGTGCGCGAATCCACCCGGGCGGCGCTGCCGATCATCATCATGTCGGGTGACGCCGAAGCGCCGGATGTGATTGATGCGATGCATTTGAGCGTGGTGGACTTTTTGCTCAAGCCGATTGATAGCGTGAAGCTGGCGAAAATGGTGAAGCGGGAGTTGGGGATGGCGTCCTAGACAGTGCCATTGGTCTGATATCGCGAAGAACTGTCAATTCTGACAGTAGGAATAGCTTGAGAGCGTCTGTTTACTGGTTTGGGGTGTGCTGATCGTCGATCAGCGCCTCATAAAGCCATGAACAGGAGTTCGCTATGAGCACCAAACTTTTTCGAGTTGAAGATGAGGCCTTGCAGGACGCAAGGGTGAGGGCACAATCCGGGGACGCTTTTGTTCTTGTGCTTGCTCCCGGCAAGTTTCGGTTTTTCAGCACCAAGGAAGTCCTCGGGTTCCTGTCATGGACAGCGGTGCTTGGGGCAGGTCAAGAGCGTATTGACCTGGATTATGGGCACGATGTGCCGAACGGCCTTCATGAATTCGAGGCAAGGGGCAGGCGCGTGACTTACCGGGCGCCGGACGGTAAGGATTATTTCGGACCTACTGAAGGGAAAATCTTTCTTGAAGTTGAACGCCCTCCGACCGGTACCGCTTTCACGCACAAGGGTAACTTTTTGAATGTGCGGTTCGAGTCGGATGGTAATACGGTCGTTCTCAATGGCGGTTATAAACTCAGTTCTTCTTAAACCGCTGCAAAAAAGCCCTGATCTCTCGACCAGGGCTTTTTTATTTACAGGCCGTTTTTAGCCTTGAACTCCCGACGCCGACGGTGCAACACCGGCTCGGTATAGCCGTTCGGCTGCTTGGTCCCTTCAATCACCAACTCCACCGCTGCCTGGAACGCGATGTTGCTGTCGAAATCCGGAGCCAGCGGGCGGTACAGCGCATCCCCGGCGTTCTGACGGTCCACCACCGGCGCCATGCGCTTGAGGCTTTCCATCACCTGGGCTTCATTGACGATGCCGTGGCGCAACCAGTTGGCAATGTGCTGGCTGGAGATACGCAGGGTGGCGCGGTCTTCCATCAGGCCGACGTCGTTGATGTCCGGGACTTTCGAGCAACCCACGCCCTGGTCGATCCAGCGCACCACGTAACCGAGGATGCCCTGGGCGTTGTTGTCCAGCTCGTTGCGGATTTCTTCCTCGGACCAATCGGTATTCTGGGCCAGGGGAATGGTCAGGATATCGTCTACCGAAGCACGTTCGCGCTTGGCCAGTTCGGCCTGGCGGGCGAACACGTCAACCTTGTGGTAGTGCAGCGCATGCAGCGCAGCCGCCGTCGGCGAAGGAACCCACGCCGTGTTGGCGCCGGCCAGCGGGTGAGCAATCTTCTGCTCCAGCATGGCGGCCATCAGATCGGGCATCGCCCACATGCCTTTACCGATTTGTGCGCGGCCTTGCAGGCCGGTGCTCAAGCCGATATCCACGTTCCAGTTTTCGTAGGCGCCGATCCACTTCTCGGCCTTCATGGCGGCCTTGCGCACCATCGCGCCGGCTTCCATGGAGGTGTGGATCTCGTCGCCGGTACGGTCGAGGAAGCCGGTGTTGATAAACACCACGCGCTCGCTGGCGGCCTTGATGCAGGCCTTGAGGTTGACCGTGGTACGGCGCTCCTCGTCCATGATCCCGACTTTGAGGGTGTTGCGCGGCAGCTTCAGCACGTCTTCGATGCGACCGAACAGCTCGTTGGTGAACGCAGCTTCTTCGGGGCCGTGCATTTTCGGTTTAACGATGTAGACCGAACCGGTGCGGCTGTTCTTGCGGCGGGTGTTGCCGTTAAGGCTGTGGATCGCCGACAGGCTGGTGAGCAGGCCGTCGAGAATGCCTTCCGGCACTTCGTTGCCATCCTTGTCGAGGATCGCGTCGATGGTCATCAAGTGGCCAACGTTACGCACGAACAGCAGCGAACGACCGTGCAGGGTCACTTCCTTGCCGTCGGCACCGGTGTAGACGCGGTCGGCGTTCATGGTGCGGGTAAAGGTCTTGCCACCCTTGGCGACTTCTTCCGACAGGTCGCCCTTCATCAGGCCGAGCCAGTTGCGGTAGATCACCACCTTGTCATCGGCATCGACGGCGGCGACGGAGTCTTCGCAGTCCATGATGGTGGTCAGGGCGGCTTCCATCAGCACGTCTTTCACGCCGGCGGCGTCGGTCTGGCCGACCGGGGTGCTGGCGTCGACCTGGATTTCGAAGTGCAGGCCGTTGTGCTTCAGCAGGATGGCAGTCGGCTTGGCTGCGTCGCCCTGGTAGCCGATCAACTGGGCATCGCTGCGCAGGCCGCTGTTGCTGCCGCCCTTGAGGCTGACCACGAGCTTGCCGTCGACGATCTTGTAGCCGGTGGAATCCACATGGCTGCCGGCAGCCAGTGGTGCGGCTTCGTCGAGGAAGGCGCGGGCGAAGGCGATGACCTTGTCGCCACGCACCTTGTTGTAGCCTTTGCCTTTCTCGGCGCCGTCGGCTTCGCTGATGGCATCGGTGCCATAGAGCGCGTCATACAGCGAACCCCAGCGCGCATTCGAGGCGTTGAGGGCGAAACGGGCGTTCATCACCGGCACCACCAGTTGCGGGCCGGCCATGTGGGCAATTTCTTCATCGACGTTTTGGGTCGAGGCCTGGAAATCCGCGGCTTCTGGCAGCAGGTATCCGATATCTTGAAGGAAGGCTTTGTAGGCCACCGCGTCGTGTGCCTGGCCGGCGTGTGCCTGGTGCCAGGTGTCGATCCGCACTTGAAAATCGTCGCGTTTGGCGAGTAGGGCTTTGTTCTTCGGCGCCAGGTCGTGGATGACCTTGTCGGCACCGGCCCAGAACTGGTCGGCGGTGATGCCGGTACCAGGAATGGCTTCGTTGTTCACGAAGTCGAACAGGACTTTGGCGACCTGCAGGCCACCGACTTGAACGTGTTCAGTCATTGCTTGCCTCACTCTGCGGAGCTTATGCGCTTTTCAGCTTTTCAATTTACCAATGAAGCCTCTGGCCATGTAAACCGTGAACACGCTGCACCAGTACATGCCGTAGAAGGCGGCTGGGCGGGCTGCGTCGCGGTGCGTGGTTGCCTTGGCAGACATCGACCTAACGTTATGTAGTGCGCGATTGGGCATACTACATGATGAGTTGCGGTTGTGAAAATTAGACTAAATACGTCGTTTAGCGACCCACTTTGGTCGTACGGTCACAGTGGGGTACGGGATGTTCTCAAAAAACTATTGGATTGTTCCATATAAATATAAAAATGGTACACGATTTGTTTTCGTGGCTACCTGAGTCCACCTTGGTAGGTACGAGGGGAACGCCTGGTTCCTACCTGATTTTCATAAGAAGAGGACGACACCATGGACCATCTCGTACTGACTGTCATCGCCCCGGACAAACCCGGTGTGGTCGAACGCATCGCCCAATGCATCGCCGCCCATGGCGGCAACTGGCTGGAAAGCCGCATGGCGCACATGGCCGGGCAGTTTGCCGGGATTTTGCGGGTGAGCGTGCCGGCGGAAAATCGGCTGGACTTGATTGGCGCGCTGGAAGACTTGTCCACCCACGGCATTCGCGTGCTGCTGGGCGAAAGCAGTTCGCTCGCCCCCAGCGAGTCGCAACCCATCGCGATGGAACTGGTCGGTAACGACCGGCCGGGGATTGTTCGCGACATCACCGCGCTGCTCAGCAAGCAGGGCGTCAACCTGGAGCGCTTGATCACCGACGTGCGCCCGGCGCCCATGAGCAGCGACCTGCTGTTCCACGCCGAAGCCTTGCTGGCGGTGCCGTTGACGCTGCCGCTGGAAACCTTGCAGGCGGCGCTGGAAACCCTGGCCGACGACTTGATGGTGGAACTGGAACTACGCAGTGAGGAATAGTTGCCCACAAGGTTATGCATGGAAATCTTGCATGGGCCTGTGGATAACCTGTAGAGACCCGCGTCCGGCCCAGGCGGGCCGTGGCTCTTCGCCAGCTGGCTAAAAAACGAACAGTTTCAAGGGCTTGTGCACAAACGCCGGGGACCAGGCTGTGGATAACCTTGGGGTGAATGCCTGCAAGCCACACCGGCTGTGGCTTGCAGAGGTTTGTACGTTATTTGATCAGTTTTTCCGCACAGTCATCCAGGCGTCGATGCTGTAAACCACCAGGCCGGCCCAGATAAAGCAGAAGGCGATCAGCGTGGCGGGTGCCAGGTGTTCGTTGAACAACAGCACGGCTTCCAGCAGCACCAGGGTGGGCGCCACGTATTGCAGGAAGCCCAGGGCGGTGTAGGGCAAATGCCGTGCGGCGGCGTTGAAACACACCAGCGGGATCAGCGTCACCGGGCCTGCGGCCACCAGCCACCACGCTTCGGAGGTGCTCCAGAATTCCATCTGTGCGCTGTGGGCCGAGGGGTTGAACAGCAACCATGCGATGGCAATCGGCACCAGCATCCAGGTTTCCACCACCAGCCCGGGCAATGCCTTGACCGGCGCCTGCTTGCGGATCAACCCGTAGAAACCAAAGGTCGCCGCCAGGACCAGGGATACCCACGGCAGGCTGCCGACTTGCCATACCTGTTGCGCCACACCTACCGCTGCCAGGCCCACGGCCACCCATTGCAGGCGGCGCAGGCGCTCGCCGAGGATCACCATGCCCAGCAGCACGTTCACCAGCGGGTTGATGTAGTAACCCAGGCTGGCCTCCAGCATGCGGCCACTGTTCACCGACCACACATAGGTCAGCCAGTTGGCCGCGATCAAGGTGCCGCTCAGGGCCAGGATCGCCAGGCGCCTGGGGTTGTCCCGCAGTTCTCGGAGCCAGCCCGGGTGTTTCCAGACTATCAGCAGCAGACTGCCGAACAGCGCCGACCACAGCACGCGGTTGACGATGATTTCTGCGGCGGGAACGCTGGCGATGGCCTTGAAGTAGATCGGGAACAGGCCCCAGATGACGTAGGCGCTCAGGCCCAATATGTACCCGCGACGGGGGTTGGCGGCTTGCATGCAGAATCCTTGCTTAGGCAGCTAACAAAGCCGCGATTGTAAGGATATTTGTCAGCGGATGTGTGTTGAAAGTGTAGGGCCCAAGGTCAGGGCCCAGACGGCAGGGATCAGAACAGCTTCAATGGTTCTTCGTTGAGCGCCGACAACTGTTCACGCAACGCCAGAACCTGGTCGCCCCAGTAACGTTCGCTGCCAAACCAGGGAAAGCTGTGGGGGAACGCCGGGTCGTCCCAGCGCCGTGCAAGCCAGGCGCTGTAGTGCATCAGGCGCAGGGCACGCAGGGGTTCGATCAGGGCCAGTTCGCGCGGGTCGAAGTCGTGGAATTCCTGGTAGCCGTCCATCAATTCCGACAGTTGCCCCAGGCATTCCTGACGATCACCGGCGAGCATCATCCACAGGTCCTGAACGGCGGGGCCCATGCGGCAGTCGTCGAGGTCGACGATATGGAACATCTCGTCGCGGCACATCATGTTGCCGGGGTGGCAATCGCCGTGCATGCGGATGTTCTTGTGGGGCGTGGCCTTGTAGACCTCCTCCACACGCTTGAGCAGGTCGCGGGCCACGGACTCGTAGGCTGGCAGCAGGCTGCGAGGAATGAAGTTGCCTTCCAGCAGGGTGTTCAGGGAATCGTGACCGAAGTTCTTCACGCCCAGGGCTTCGCGGTGTTCGAAGGGGCGGGTGGAACCGACCGCATGCAGGCGGCCGAGCAATTGGCCGAGGCGATACAGCTGGTCGAGGTTGCCCGGCTCCGGTGCGCGTCCGCCACGGCGCGGGAACAGGGTGAAGCGGAAACCCGCGTGCTCGAACAGGCTTTCACCGTTGTGAATCATCGGCGCCACCACCGGCACTTCGCACTCGGCCAGTTCGAAGGTGAAGCTGTGTTCTTCGAGGATCGCTTCGTTGGTCCAGCGTTGCGGCCGATAGAACTTGGCGATCAAGGGCTCGGAGTCTTCGATGCCGACCTGGTAGACACGGTTTTCGTAGCTGTTGAGCGCGAGGATGCGGGCGTCGCTGAGGAAACCGATGCTTTCGACTGCGTCGAGCACCAGGTCAGGGGTCAGTGTTTCAAACGGGTGTGCCATGCGAACTCCTGCGCGCAGCAGGGCGCCGCGTCCGGCCGGGTATGGTAACGCACCCAGGGTTGGATAGGTGGTGACTGTTCTGACGCCTTCGCGAGCAAGTCGAATCGTCGCACCGCCGCTCCCACATTAAACCGAGTCCTGGCTTTGGAATGCGGTCAAATGTGGGAGCGGGCTTGCTCGCGAAGAGGCCTTATCAGGCGCCGACGATCCCTCCATCATCCCGACGAATCGCCATCACCGAGGACCGTGGCTTGCCATTTGGCAGATGCTCCGGCCAGGTCGACCCACCGGTTTCCCCCGGATGCTGAATCCCCACAAACAGGGTTTTCTGGTCCGGCGAGAAGCTGATCCCGGTCACTTCACAGGCCACCGGCCCCACCATGAACCGCCGAATTTCACCGGTCGACGGGTCGGCACACAGCATCTGGTTATTACCCATCCCGGCAAAGTCGCCGCCGTTGCTGTAGTCGCCATCGGTGAGGATCCACAACCGCCCGGCCTTGTCGAAGCCCAGGCCGTCCGGGCTGTTGAACATGTTCTGCGGGTTGATGTTGGACGAGCCGCCCTTTGGCGTGCCGGCATGCACCGCCGGGTTGCCGGCCACCACGAACAAATCCCAGCTGAAGTCCGGCGCGCCATGGTCGTTGGCATTGGCCTTCCAGCGCAGGATCTGCCCGTAGACGTTTTTCTCCCGCGGGTTCGGGCCGCCCACCGGCTGGCCGTCTTCGCCGCGCTTGGCGTTGTTGGTCAGGGTGCAATACACCTGGCCGTCGGTGGGGCTGACCACGATCCATTCCGGGCGGTCCATGCGGGTGGCTTTCACCACGCTGGCGGCCAGGCGCGCGTGGATCAGCACTTCGGCCTGGCTGGCAAAACCGCTGTTGGCGTCGATGCCGTTCTTGCCGTAGGTCAGCTCGACCCATTGGCCCTGGCCCTTGGGATGGTCGGCATTGCCGTCGCCCGCGTCGAAGATCGCCACGTACAAGGTGCCGTGGTCCAGCAGGTCCTTGTTGGCCTTGGGATTCTTGTGATTGATCTTGTCGCGGCTGATGAACTTGTAGATGAACTCGCCGCGCTCGTCGTCGCCCATGTACACCACGGCGCGGCCGTCGCGGGTTTCCGCCAGCGCAGCATTTTCATGCTTGAAGCGGCCGAGGGCGGTGCGTTTGACCGGTGTGGATTGCGGGTCGAACGGGTCGATTTCCACCACCCAGCCATGGCGGTTGAGTTCGTTGGGATTCTTGGCCATGTCGAAGCGCGGGTCGTGGGGGTGCCAGTTGATGTCTTTGCTCGCGGCGACCACGCCATAGCGTTTCTGCCCGGCGTCGAAGGTCTGTTGCGGGTTGCTGCTGCCGAAGCAGTCGGTGAAGTTCTCTTCGCAGGTGAGATACGTGCCCCATGGGGTCTTGCCGTTGGCGCAGTTCTGGAAGGTGCCGAGGACTTTTTTGCCGGTTTTGTCGGCGCTGGTTTTCAGCCAGGCATGGCCCGCCGCAGGGCCACCGAAGCGGATCGGCGAGTTGCCGTGGATGCGCCGGTTGTAGCGCGAGTCCTGGACGAACTGCCAGGTGTCGCCTTTGCGCCGTACTTCGATCACCGACACGCCTTCGCTGGCCAACGCCTTGCGCACGTCTTCGGCCGATTGCGGCGCGCCGCCGTGGGCGTAGAGGTAGCGGTAGTTGGTGTATTCGTTGTTGATCGCCATCAGCGCGCGGTTGTCGTCACCGGGGAAGGCGAACAGGCTCATGCCGTCGTTGTTGTCGCCGAACTGCTGTTCCTGGGCCTTGGCCGTGCCGTTGCCGCTGGGGTCGAAGGCCGGCGCGTTCTTGTGCAGCGGCTGGCCCCAGCTGATCAGTACCGAAGCGCTGTAGCCGGGCGGCAGGGTGATGGTGTCGCTGGTGGCCGAGGCGATGCTGGTGAAACCCAGCAATGGGCTGTTCGACGCGGCGTTGACCGCCAGGGCGCTGCGAGTCAGCAGGTTGCCGCCGAGGAACATCGCGGCACCGCACAGGGCGCCGGCGCCGATAAAACGCCGGCGGGTGAGGCCGACCATCTGTTCCAGGTCGGTGGCTTGGTTTTCTTCTAATAGGCTCATTTCAGGCTCCCTGCGGGTTTTTGCAGCCACCTTAGGGAGCAGTCGTGACGAAATTGTTGCAGTTTGAAGCGCTACACCGGAGTGCCCAGCAGCACGTTGCTGGGGGAGAACTGCACCTTCACCTGCAGGCCTTCGGCGGCATGGATCTGCGCAAGCGCGTCGGGCCGGGCTAGGGCGCAGAGAACCTGGCCGTTGGGCAAGGTGATCCGCACCTCGCTGGGGCCGTCTTCGGCATCGAGAATGGCCTCGATTTTTCCTTCCAGGCAATTGTGTCCAGGTGTTGCTGCCTGCGTGACGGCCAGTACTTCAAGCCAGCCGGCCTTGATCAGGGCGACGACTTCGGTGCCGATCTCCAGCTCCAGGCGCAACGTGCTGTCGTGGGTGATCTGCGCATCCAGGCGCAGCCCGGCTGCCAGCTCCAGGCGAATCAGGTCATTGCGGCCGTGGCTGTCGATGGCGATCACCCGGCCGTGCAACTGGTTACGTGCGCTGGTGCGCAGCATCAGGCGGCCCAGCAGGTTGAAGTCGCTGGCGTCTTCGGCGCAATCCAGCACCTGGGCTTGCAGCACCTGCAGGCGTTGGTAAAGGCGTAATACCCGCTCACCCTCGGCCGTCAACCTGGCGCCGCCACCGCCCTTGCCGCCGACGCTGCGTTCCACCAGGGGCTTTTGCGCCAGGTTGTTCAGTTCGTCGATGGCGTCCCAGGCCGCCTTGTAGCTCAGCCCCGCACTCTTTGCGGCGCGGGTGATGGAGCCTTGTTCGGCAATATGTTGCAGCAGTGCAATGCGCTGCGGGCGACGGACGATGTGTTGGCTCAAGAGGGTTGGCAGGGACATGGTTACACGCTTCGATGGAATGGGCTGACGTTGCGGGCAGGACGCCCGCGAGTCAAGTCATGTGCCGGGCTTGGGCGTCCGTGCCAGGCAATACACATCCACCTGTCGGGCGCCGGCATCCATCAACAGGCGGGCGAGACTGCTGGCGGTGGCGCCGGTGGTCAGTACGTCGTCGATCAGCGCCAAGTGCCGGCCTTTGACTTGCGCGCCGTCGGCCAGGGCGAAGGCCTGGTGCAGGTTGCGCTTGCGGGTCCTGGCGTCCAGGTCTTGCTGCGCCACGGTTTCACGCGGCCGTGACAGCAGGTGCTCATCCCAGGGGATGTTCAGGTCCTCACTCAGCCAGCGGGCGAGCATCGCCGCCTGGTTGAAGCCCCGTTCCCGCAGGCGTTTGCGGGCCAAGGGCACGGGCAGCAGGCAGTCGGGGCGAGCCAGCGTGGCATCTTCATAGCGGTGTTGCAGGAATTGTCCCAACAGGTGCGCAAGCAGGTGCCCCAGCGGCCAGCGGGCCTGATGCTTGAAACGGCTGATCAGGCTGTCGATGGGGAAGCTGTAGGTCCACGGCGCGACGACCTGCTTGAACGCCTGAGGTTGCTTCAAGCACTGGCCGCACACCAGGCCCGTCGCCGGCAACGGCAGTGCGCACACCTCGCAATGTTCCATCAGCCAGGGCAGCTCGGTTTCGCAGGCGCTGCAGACAGGATCGGCCGTTCCGCTGCTTTCATCGCAGATTAAACAGGTTTGGTTGCTTTTTAACCAGATGTAAACCTCGTGTTTGTTCTCAAGTTGACAGTGCATGAATCTTCCTTAAATATGCCGAGCATCCGTGTCGTACCTGTGGGTATTACTCCCACAGGGCTTGCCAAAGCATAATCAAGGAATCGCCCATGAGCGCCAGCATCACTGCCAACCTGCGTCACGATTGGTCTTTAGCCGAAGTCAAAGCGCTGTTCGTGCAGCCCTTCAACGACCTGTTGTTCCAGGCGCAGACCGTGCACCGCGCGCATTTCGACGCCAACCGCGTCCAGGTTTCCACGCTGCTGTCGATCAAGACCGGCGCCTGCCCGGAAGATTGCAAATATTGTCCGCAGTCGGGCCACTACAACACCGGCCTGGAAAAAGAGAAGCTGATGGAAGTGCAGAAGGTCCTCGAAGAGGCCGCTCGCGCCAAGGCCATCGGTTCGACCCGTTTCTGCATGGGCGCCGCCTGGAAGCATCCGTCAGCCAAAGACATGCCCTACGTGCTGGAGATGGTCAAAGGCGTGAAAGCCATGGGCCTGGAAACCTGCATGACCCTCGGCCGTCTCGACCAGGACCAGACCGAAGCCCTGGCCCAGGCCGGCCTCGATTACTACAACCACAACCTCGACACGTCGCCGGAGTTCTACGGTTCGATCATCACCACCCGCACCTACGGCGAGCGCCTGCAAACCCTGGCGTACGTGCGTGATTCGGGGATGAAGATCTGCTCCGGCGGCATCCTCGGCATGGGCGAGTCCCTGGACGATCGCGCCAACCTGCTGATCCAACTGGCCAACCTGCCGGAGCATCCGGAATCGGTGCCGATCAACATGCTGGTGAAAGTTGCCGGCACGCCGCTGGAAAACGCCGACGACATCGACCCGTTCGACTTCATCCGCATGCTGGCGGTGGCGCGCATCCTGATGCCGCAGTCCCATGTGCGGCTGTCGGCCGGGCGTGAGGCGATGAACGAGCAGATGCAGGCCCTGGCATTCTTTGCTGGCGCCAACTCGATTTTCTACGGCGACAAGCTGCTGACCACTGCCAACCCGCAGGCGGACAAGGACATGCAACTGTTCTCGCGCCTGGGCATCTTGCCGGAAGCTCGTGAAGAGCACGCCGATGAAGTGCACCAGGCGGCGATCGAGCAGGCGCTGGTGGAGCAGAAGAGCAGCGAGCAGTTCTATAACGCGGCTGTTTGATAAGTCCACTTTGGAATGCCACCCAAATGTGGGAGCGGGCTTGCTCGCGAAGGCGGTGTGTCAGCCAATACATAAGCTGACTGATCCACTGCTTTCGCGAGCAAGCCCGCTCCCACATTTTTGACTGCGTTCAACCTGATCTACCGAGGTCTCATGTCTTTCGATCTCGCCGCGCGTCTTGCGGCTCGTCGTGCCGAACACCTGTATCGCCAACGTCCACTGCTGCAGAGCCCGCAAGGCCCTGACGTGGTGGTCGACGGCCAGCCGTTGCTGGCGTTCTGCAACAACGATTACCTGGGCCTGGCCAATCACCCGCAAGTGATTGAAGCCTGGCGCGCGGGCGCGGCTCGCTGGGGCGTGGGTGGCGGCGCTTCGCATCTGGTGATCGGCCACAGCACGCCGCACCATGAACTGGAAGAGGCCCTGGCCGACCTCACTGGTCGCCCGCGGGCGCTGCTGTTCACCACCGGTTACATGGCTAACCTTGGCGCCGTCACCGCGCTGGTGGGGCAGGGCGATACGGTGCTGGAAGACCGCCTTAACCACGCCTCGTTGCTGGATGCCGGTTTGCTCTCGGGTGCGCGCTTCAATCGTTACCTGCACAACGATGCTGAAAGCCTGGCCAAGCGCCTGGAGAAAGCCACCGGCAATACGCTGGTGGTGACCGACGGCGTGTTCAGCATGGACGGTGACCTGGCGGATCTGCCCTCACTGGCCCGTGAAACCCGGGCCAAGGGCGCATGGTTGATGGTGGATGACGCCCATGGCTTCGGGCCTTTGGGCGCCAACGGTGGCGGGATCGTCGAGCATTTTGGCTTGAGCCAGGAAGATGTGCCGGTGCTGGTCGGCACCCTCGGCAAGGCCTTCGGTACCGCTGGCGCCTTTGTGGCGGGCAGCGAAGAGCTGATCGAAAGCCTGATCCAGTTCGCCCGCCCGTATATCTACACCACCAGCCAACCGCCGGCATTGGCGTGCGCCACGCTGAAAAGCCTGGAACTGCTGCGCACCGAGCATTGGCGGCGGGAGCATCTCAATGGGCTGATCCGCCAGTTCCGCCAGGGCGCCGAGCAGATTGGCCTGGAACTGATGGACAGTTTCACGCCGATCCAGCCGATCATGATTGGCGACAGTGCCCGCGCGGTGCGTTTGTCGCAGATGCTGCGCGAGCGCGGGCTGATGGTGAACGCGATCCGGCCACCGACCGTGCCTGCCGGTAGCGCTCGCCTGCGGGTGACCCTGACGGCGGCCCACAGCAACGCCCAGGTGCAGCTATTGTTAAGCGCATTGGAAGAGTGTTTCCGCTTGTTAGGCCAGGAGCCCGACCATGCGTGATCGACTGATATTGCTGCCTGGCTGGGGCCTCGGTGTTTCTCCGCTGGAACCGTTGGCGGCGGCGTTGCAGGGGCTGGATGAACACTTGCAGGTGCAGATCGAACCGTTGCCGGACGTGGAGTCGGACGACCTTCAAGAGTGGCTCGATGAGCTGGATTCGACCGTGCCCCAAGACGTCTGGCTGGGTGGTTGGTCCCTCGGCGGCATGCTTGCTGCCGAGTTGGCCGCCCGGCGCGGTGATCATTGTTGCGGTTTGCTCACCTTTGCCAGCAACGCAAGCTTCGTGGCCTGGTCCCGCTGGGGCCATGGCATGCACGAAGAGGATTTTATGGCGTTTCTTAACGGTTGCCGCCTTGATCCGGTTGCGACGTTAAAACGCTTCAGTCTGCTTTGCGCCCGGGGTTCCAGTGATCCCCGATCACTTGCTCGGCTATTGCTGGCGGGTGCCCCTAAAACCTCCGCGCAGACCTTGCTCAGTGGTCTGGAGCTGTTGGGCCGATTGGACACCCGCCAGGCGTTGGTCGACTTTCAAGGGCCGCAGTTGCATCTGTTTGCCGGGCTGGACGGGCTGGTTCCGGCTGAAGTGGCCAGTGAGTTGTTCGCCTTGTTGCCTGACGTTGAAATCGGCCTGATTGAGCAGGCCGGTCACGCTTTTCTACTGGAGGACCCCCACGGTGTGGCGGGGGCCATCCAGGCTTTTTTGCATGAGTGCGGTGATGACTGATTTGTCCCATGTGTTGCCCGGCGGCTTGCCAGACAAGCGCCAGGTAGCGGCCTCCTTTTCCCGCGCAGCCGCCAGTTACGACAGCGTTGCCGAGTTGCAGCGTGCGGTGGGCAGCGAGCTGTTGCGGCGTTTGCCCGAAGGTCTTTCTCCACAACGCTGGCTGGACCTGGGCAGTGGCACGGGCTATTTCAGTCGTGTGCTGGGCCAGTCATTTGCCGATAGCCAGGGTTTCGCCCTGGATATCGCCGAGGGCATGCTCAAACACGCCCGGCCGCTGGGCGGTGCACAACATTTCATCGCTGGCGATGCCGAGCGCTTGCCCTTGCAGGACGCCAGTTGCGGGCTGATCTACTCCAGTTTGGCGGTGCAGTGGTGCTCGGATTTTGCCGCAGTGCTCAGCGAAGCGCGGCGCGTATTGCAGCCCGGTGGCGTGCTGGCGTTTGCCAGCCTCTGCGTGGGTACGCTGGATGAGTTGCGCGAAAGCTGGCGCGCAGCGGATGGCATGGTTCATGTGAACCGCTTCCGGCCGTTCAGTGCTTATGAGCAACTGTGCGCAGCCAGTGGTTTGCGGGTGCGCAGCCTGGAGCAGTGTCCCCACGTGTTGCATTACCCCGACGTGCGCAGCCTGACCCACGAACTGAAAGCGTTGGGTGCGCACAATCTGAACCCGGGGCGCCCAGGAGGGTTGACGGGCCGGGCGCGGATTGTTGCACTGGTGCAAGCCTACGAGCAGTTCCGCCAGGCCCAGGGCCTGCCGGCAACTTATCAAGTGGTGTACGCCGTCCTGGAGAAACCTCTATGAATGCCGCTTACTTCATCACGGGGACCGACACCGACGTCGGCAAGACCACTGTCGCTGCCGGCCTGCTGCATGCCGCGCGGCAAGCCGGCAAAAGTACGGCGGCGGGCAAGCCGGTAGCCTCTGGGTGCCAGCTGACGCCCAAGGGCCTGCGCAATTCGGACGCCCTGGCGTTGCTGGCCGAGTGTTCGTTGCCGTTGAGTTATGCCGAGGTCAACCCGGTGGCCTTCGAGCCGGCCATCGCGCCGCATCTGGCGGCCCGTGAAGCCGGCGTGGCGCTGACGGTGCAGTCGTTGTTGAAACCCATGCAGCACGTTCTCGCCAAGCAGGCGGACTTCACCTTGATCGAAGGTGCGGGCGGCTGGCGTGTGCCATTGGCGGACCAGGACAATTTGTCGGACCTGGCCCAGGCGCTGAAGCTGCCGGTGATCTTGGTGGTGGGTGTGCGGCTGGGGTGTATCAGCCACGCGTTGCTGACCGCAGAAGCCATCGCCCGGGACGGGTTGCCGCTGGCGGGCTGGGTGGCCAATATCATCGACCCCAAGACCTCTCGTCTGGAAGAAAACCTCGCGACCCTGGCTGAACGACTCCCCGCGCCATGCCTGGGAAGGGTGCCCAAGCTCAAGCATCCCAGCGCCGAAGCGGTCGCCGCGTACTTGCAACTGGACCTGCTTGACTAGTTTTGCCTATCGCGAAGGCATTATGCCATTAGTGTTTTTGACGGGCGTTTTGCCGGTAGGTCTGCTTCAATAACAGTTCACGATTCTCTTATAGGCAGGTTCACGCCATGGAAATCTCTGGTAGCAGTGCGTTTTACTCGGGACTGAGCGCGATTCAGACCGGGCAGAACCGTGTCGACCAGGCCGCCGGCAAGATTGCCAGCGCCGCCACTTCCCAGCCTTCGGACGCGCAAAATGATCGTTTGCGTTCGGTAGACGCCAATCAGGCCAGCAACTCGGCGAGCAACATGGTCGAGATGGCCCAAGGCAAGTTCCAGGTTGAACTGGGCGCCAAAGTCGCCAAGGCTTCCGACGAAATGCTCGGCACCTTGATCGATACTTACGCATAACCCCCCCTCTTATCGTGCGAGCTGGCTTCTCTGTGGGAGCCGGCTTGCCTGCGATAGCGTCACCTCGATCCTCCTGATACACCGCGGCGCCCGCATCGCAGGCAAGCCAGCTCCCACACTGATCTTCACCGCTCAATAATCTTTTTCCCCCTGAATCGTCATGCGGCATTTCGCTGCAGGCCTTGCCGTGCCTGACGTTGACCTGCGTCATGACAAACGGCGTTTGCGCGACGCTTGACAAGGATTGGTCGTAAACGTATGTTTCAAACAACTGTTTGACCGCCATAACACATCCATGCGGTTGTTCATCCCAGATACATCAGCAGAGGTTTATCGCTATGCCTGACTACAAGGCCCCCTTGCGTGATATTCGCTTCGTTCGTGACGAACTGCTTGGCTATGAAGCGCACTATCAGAGCCTGCCGGCTTGCCAGGACGCTACCCCGGACATGGTTGACGCCATTCTCGAAGAAGGCGCCAAGTTCTGTGAGCAGGTACTGGCACCGCTGAACCGCGTGGGTGATATCGAAGGTTGCACCTGGAGCGAGTCAGGCGTTAAGACCCCTACCGGTTTCAAAGAAGCCTACAAACAGTTCGTTGAAGGCGGCTGGCCAAGCCTGGCCCACGACGTGGCGCACGGTGGCCAGGGCCTGCCGGAATCCCTGGGCCTGGCGGTCAGCGAAATGGTCGGCGAAGCCAACTGGTCGTGGGGCATGTACCCGGGCCTGTCCCATGGCGCGATGAACACCATTTCCGAGCACGGCACCCCCGAGCAGCAAGAGGCTTACCTGACCAAACTGGTGTCGGGCGAGTGGACCGGCACCATGTGCCTGACCGAACCGCACTGCGGCACCGACCTGGGCATGCTGCGCACCAAGGCCGAGCCTCAGGCTGATGGTTCCTACAAGGTTTCCGGTACCAAGATCTTCATCTCGGCCGGCGAACACGACATGGCCGACAACATCGTCCACATCGTGCTGGCTCGCCTGCCGGACGCACCGGCTGGCACCAAAGGCATTTCGCTGTTCATCGTTCCCAAGTTCGTACCGAACGCCGACGGTTCGATTGGCGAACGCAACGCGGTGTCCTGTGGTTCCCTGGAACACAAGATGGGTATCCACGGCAACGCCACCTGCGTGATGAACTTCGACGCGGCCACCGGTTTCCTGATCGGCCCGGCGAACAAAGGCCTGAACTGCATGTTCACCTTTATGAACACCGCTCGCCTGGGCACCGCGCTGCAAGGCCTGTCCCACGCTGAAATCGGCTTCCAGGGCGGCCTCAAATACGCTCGCGACCGCCTGCAAATGCGCTCCCTGACTGGCCCGAAAGCGCCAGACAAGGCAGCCGACCCGATCATCGTGCACCCTGACGTGCGCCGCATGCTGCTGACCATGAAAGCCTTCGCCGAAGGCAACCGCGCGATGGTGTACTTCACCGCCAAGCAGGTTGACGTGGTCAAGTACGGCACTGACGACGAAGCCAAGAAACAGGCTGACGCACTGCTGGCCTTCATGACCCCGATCGCCAAGGCGTTCATGACCGAAGTCGGTTTTGAAGCCGCCAACCACGGCGTGCAAATCTACGGCGGCCACGGCTTCATCGCCGAGTGGGGCATGGAGCAGAACGTTCGCGACAGCCGCATTTCGATGCTGTACGAAGGCACCACCGGCATCCAGGCCCTCGACCTGCTGGGCCGTAAAGTGCTGATGACCCAAGGCGAAGCGCTGAAGGGCTTCACCAAGATCGTCCACAAGTTCTGCCAGGCCAACGAAGGCAACGAAGCGGTACAGGAATTCGTTGCACCGCTGGCGGCACTGAACAAAGAGTGGGGCGAGTTGACCATGAAGGTCGGCATGGCGGCCATGAAAGACCGCGAAGAAGTCGGTGCCGCTTCGGTGGATTACCTGATGTACTCCGGTTATGCCTGCCTGGCTTACTTCTGGGCCGACATGGCCCGCCTGGCCGCCGAAAAACTGGCTGCCGGCACCAGCGAAGAAGGCTTCTACACCGCCAAGCTGCAGACTGCGCGCTTCTACTTCCAGCGCATCCTGCCGCGTACCCGCACCCACGTTGCAACCATGCTGTCGGGCGCCAACAACCTGATGGACATGAAAGAAGAGAACTTCGACCTGGGCTACTAAGCCTCGGCCAGTTCGCTTCAAAAGCCGCCGCTCCTTCGGGAACGGCGGTTTTTTTTGCGCGATAAAAAACCACAGTACCGCACTCAGGGATTGCTCCGAGCGGCCGTTACAGTGATGGCAATGTGATACGCATCACATTGAATGTGCTTAACTGTGATCAGTGAAGGCACTGTGCCATCTTTTTTTGTGGGTCGGAGCTTTACCCTTGTCGCGCGCGTCTGCTGTACGTTTCAGTCATTTTTTACCTTCACTGCTTTTACTGCTGGCGGGGCTCTCGGCTGCGTATGTGAAGGATCTCAATGTGTTCTTCACTTCACTGTTCAATGTGCTGCCGACCCTCGTGCTGCTGCTGGGCGGCTCGTACTGCGCGGTCTACCGGCGCCAGCGAGAGCTGTTCCTGATGATCACGGTGTACGTGGTCTATTTCCTGCTGGATACCCAGACCGATTACTACCGCGATAACGGTCGCGTGCGGGACGACGCGGCCGTGGTCTTCCATCTGTGTTGCCTGTTGTTACCGTTGCTGTTCGGCATCTACGCGGTCTGGCAAGAAAAAACCCACCTGTTTCGCGACTTCGTCGCACGCTGCGCGGTGCTGTTTGCGGTAGGCAGCGTGGCGCTTGCCCTTGAACAAAGTTTCCCCCATGCCTTATTAAGCTGGTTGGCCGAAATTCGCTGGCCCGCCTTGCATGGCCGCTGGATGAGCCTGATCCAGCTGTCCTATCCGATGTTCCTGATTGGTTTTGTGACCCTGGCCGCGCAGTACTGGTATCAACCAAGACCGCTGCACGCCGCGCAGCTGGTAGGGTTGCTGGGGTTGTTCTGGATGTTGCCGCAGACGTTCATCCTGCCGTTCACCCTGAACATCATGTGCAGCCAGGTGATGCTGATGATCGCTGCCGGGGTGGCCCACGAGGCTTATCAAATGGCCTTCCGTGACGAGCTGACCGGGTTGCCGGGCCGCCGCGCGCTCAATGAGCGCATGCAGCGCCTGGGGCGCAATTATGTGCTGGCCATGGGCGACGTCGATCACTTCAAGCGTTTCAACGATACCCATGGCCACGACGTGGGCGACCAGGTACTGCGCCTGGTGGCCAGCAAGTTGTCCAAGGTCAACGGCGGCGGCCGGGCCTACCGCTATGGCGGTGAGGAATTTGCCGTGGTATTCGCCGGCAAGACCCTGGATGAATGCCTGCCGCACCTGGAAGAGATCCGCGAAATCATCGCCAACTACGACATTAAACTGCGTAACCCGGACCGTCCCCACGACGACCAGCAGGGGCGCCAGCGTCGTGTGGGCAATGGCGCTTCCAGCGTGTCGGTGACCGTCAGCATCGGTGTGGCCGAACGCCAGGCCGAGCAGCGCAGCCCTGAAGAAGTGCTCAAATCCGCCGACCAGGCGCTGTACAACGCCAAGGGCGCGGGGCGTAACTGCGTGGTCGCTGCGGGGCAGACCCGCCGCGGCGCGGTCCGCATGGACAGCGCTGCCGGTTGAGTGATGGTGGTGTATTCAGCGGCCCTACAGTGATTGTCCGGTGGGCCGTGCGGCAGTAGGTTGAAGGCATCTGCTGCCGGAGACATTGCCATGCCTGACTATAAAGCTCCCCTGCGCGACATGCGCTTTCTGATTGATCACGTCTTTGACTTCCACGGCCACTACGCCGCGCTGGGTGCAAGCGATGCCAGTCCGGACATGGTCGGCGCGATCCTCGAGGAAGGTGCGAAGTTCTGCGAAAACGTCCTGGCGCCGTTGAACCGCTCCGGCGATGAAGAAGGCTGCCATTTCGACAACGGTGTGGTGACCACGCCCAAGGGCTTCAAGGAAGCCTTCGCGCAGTACGTGGAAGGCGGCTGGCACGGTTTGGCGGCTGACCCGGCCTACGGCGGGCAGGGCTTGCCAATGTCCCTGGGCCTGGTGCTCGCGGAGATGATCTCCTCCAGCAATACGTCCTGGGGCATGTACCCTGGCCTGACCCACGGTGCGATGTCGGCGATCCGTGCCCACGGCACTGAAGAGCAGAAAAACACCTACCTGAGCAAACTCACCGCGGGCCAGTGGACCGGCACCATGTGCCTGACTGAAGCCCATTGCGGCACCGACCTGGGCCTGATCAAGACCCGCGCCGTCCCGCAGGCCGACGGCAGTTATGCAGTCACCGGCAGCAAGATTTTCATCTCGGCCGGCGAGCATGACATGAGTGACAACATCATCCACCTGGTGCTGGCCAAGCTGCCGGATGCGCCGGCCGGCACCAAGGGAATCTCGCTGTTTATCGTGCCCAAGTTCCATGCCGACTCGGGCGAGCGCAACACGATGAGTTGCGGCTCCATCGAGCACAAAATGGGCATCAAGGCGTCGGCCACCTGTGTGCTGAACTTCGATGGCGCCCGGGGTTTCCTGATCGGTGAGGCGAACAAGGGCCTCAACTGCATGTTCACCATGATGAACCATGCGCGCCTGGGCACCGGCATGCAGGGCCTTTGCCTGGGGGAAGCGAGCTTCCAGGGTGCGATCAAGTACGCCAACGACCGCTTGCAGATGCGCTCGCTGACCGGCGCCAAGGCACCCGAAAAAGCCGCTGATCCAATCATCGTCCACCCGGATGTGCGGCGCATGTTGCTGACCATGAAAGCCTTCAATGAAGGCAACCGCGCATTGACCTACTTCTCGGCACAGTTGCTCGATACCGCACACCTGAGTGGCGACGAGGGGCAACGCCAGGAAGCCGAAGACCTGTTGGCCTTCCTTACGCCGATCTGCAAGGCGTTCATGACCGAAACCGGGCTGGAGGTGACCAACCACGGCATGCAGGTGTTCGGTGGCCATGGCTTCATTCGTGAATGGGGCATGGAGCAACTGGTTCGCGATTGCCGGATTGCGCCGATCTATGAAGGGACCAACGGCATCCAGGCCCTGGATTTGCTCGGGCGCAAGGTGCTCGGCAGCCAGGGCAAGCTGCTGCGCGGCTTTACCAAAATCGTCCACAAGTTTTGCGCGGCCAGCGCCGAACATCCGCAACTCAAGGTCCATGTGGCTCAGCTCAACCAGTTGAATCAGCAGTGGGGTGAGCTGACGGTCAAGGTAGGCATGGCAGCCATGAAAAACCCGGATGAAGTCGGCGCTGCAGCCCTGGATTACCTGATGTACAGCGGCTACATCATCCTTGCCTACTTGTGGCTGCGCATGGCGCTGGTGGCACAAGAGCAGTTGGACAGCGGTAGCGGTGATGCCGATTACGCCCGAGGCAAGCTGGCGACCTGCGAGTTCTACTTCAAGCGCCTGCTACCGCGCACGGCCGCGCACCGGGCGGCGGTGGAGGCAGGCAGTGAGTGCCTGATGAGTCTGCCGGCGGAGCTGTTTGCGCTTTAGTGACCGTAAAATACTTGTTGGTCACAAGCAGACCCTATGTGTCACAAAAGTTGTTCGGTTACACTCGGGGTCTGTAAAACCGACCCCACCCGAATAACGTTAAAGTTCTCACGAGGTTTGCCATGGCTGACTACAAAGCGCCGCTGCGCGATATGCGCTTCGTCCTCAACGAAGTTTTCGAGGTCGCCAAACTCTGGGCCCAACTGCCCGCGCTGGCGGAGACCGTCGACGCCGAGACCGTTGAGGCAATCCTCGAAGAAGCCGGCAAAGTCACCTCCAAGACCGTCGCCCCGCTCAGCCGCGGCGGCGACGAAGAAGGCTGCCGCTGGGAGAATGGCGCGGTCTTCACCCCGGCTGGCTTCAAGGACGCCTACAAAACCTACGCTGAAGGCGGTTGGGTAGGTGTTGGCGGCGACCCGGCGTACGGCGGCATGGGCATGCCCAAGGCAGTGTCGGCCCAGGTAGAAGAGATGATCAACTCCTCGGGCCTGGCCTTCGGCCTCTACCCGATGCTGACCTCCGGCGCCTGCGTGTCGATCAACACCCACGCCAGTGAAGAGCTCAAGGCCACTTATCTGCCGAATATGTACTCCGGCGTGTGGGCCGGTTCCATGTGCCTGACCGAACCTCATGCCGGCACTGACCTTGGGATAATTCGGACCAAGGCCGAGCCTCAGGCAGACGGTTCCTACAAGGTCAGCGGCACCAAGATCTTCATCACCGGTGGCGAGCACGACCTCACCGAGAACATCATCCACCTGGTGCTGGCCAAGCTCCCGGACGCACCGGCGGGTCCCAAGGGTATTTCGCTGTTCCTGGTGCCCAAGTTCATGGTCAATGCCGACGGCAGCCTGGGGGCGCGCAATCCGGTGACCTGCGGCTCCATCGAACACAAGATGGGCATCCAGGCGTCTGCGACCTGCGTGATGAACTTCGACGAAGCCGTGGGCTACCTCGTGGGCGAGCCTAACCGTGGCCTGGCCGCGATGTTCACCATGATGAACTACGAGCGCCTGGGTGTGGGCATCCAGGGCCTGGCCTCCGGTGAGCGCTCTTATCAGAACGCTATCGAATATGCGCGCGACCGCCTGCAAAGCCGTTCGCCAACCGGTCCGAAAGCCAAGGACAAGGTCGCTGACCCAATCATCGTCCACCCGGACGTGCGGCGCATGCTGCTGACCATGAAAGCCTCGAACGAAGGTGGCCGTGCGTTCTCCACCTATGTGGCGATGCAGCTCGACACCGCCAAGTTCAGCGAAGACGCCACCGTCCGCAAACGCGCGGACGATCTGGTTGCTCTGCTGACCCCGGTTGCCAAGGCGTTCCTGACCGACCTGGGCCTGGAAACCACCGTGCACGGCCAGCAGATTTTCGGCGGCCACGGCTACATTCGCGAATGGGGCCAGGAGCAACTGGTGCGTGATGTGCGCATCACCCAGATCTACGAAGGCACCAACGGCATTCAGGCCCTGGACCTGGTGGGACGCAAGATCGTCGGCAGCGGTGGGGCGTTCTACAAGCTGTTCGCTGATGAGATCCGCCATTTCACCGCCACTGCCGGCGCCGAACTGGCCGAATTCACCAAGCCGCTGGACGCGGCCGTGGATGACCTGGACGAACTGACCGCCTGGCTGCTGGACCGCGCCAAATCCAACCCGAATGAAATCGGCGCGGCATCCGTGGAATACCTGCACGCGTTCGGCTACATGGCTTATGCCTACATGTGGGCCCTGATGGCCAAGGCGGCTCTGGGTAAAGAGGCTCAGGAAGACTTCTACGCGAGCAAGCTGGGCACCGCGCGTTTCTACTTTGCGCGCTTGCTGCCGCGGATCGCGTCCCTCAGCGCCTCGGTAAAAGCCGGTAGCGAATCGCTGTTCTTGCTGGATGAAGCACTGTTCTAAGGACTTGGAGGGCGTGTAAGCATTCTCTTACATGACGTGCTGCTATTCGTCCTCTATCGCCAAATTGGATCCACGGATAATCTACTTCACATGGACGTCGCGCAGGAAGCGCAAAGCAACAACACGGACACGTAGGATTCTGCCAGGAAGGCGGAGTGAAATGGATGTCAGGGAAACAGTCTGCAAAGCCCCGCTTCGGCGGGGTTTTCTTTTGCCTGCGAAAAAGTCAGGCGGGCGCGTTCATCACGTCTTCCAGCAGCGTGCGCAACAATTCCAGCGTCGCCTGCTGGCGCTGCACATCCCGGCACACCAACCCCACTTTCAACGGCACCCGTGGTTCGCTCAAGGGTTTCCACAGCAACGCCTTGCTGTTGTGTTCATCCTGGGAGCGTCCGGGAAGCACCGTCGCCAGCTTGGTGTGGGGCAGGCTGTCGAGAATCCCCGCCATCGTATTCAACTCGGCCTGCACTTGCGGGCGTCGGCCCAGGTTGGCCAATTGACCTTGCCATATCTGGCGCACCTGAAACTCTTCCCCCAGCAGCAACATGGGTAACTCGGCGGCTTGCTTCAGGGAGACTTTCTTGAATTCCCGCAGCGGGTGATCAGCCGGGATGACCACCTTCAGTTCATCTTCATACAGCAGCACGCCGTGCAGCCCCGGCTGGCGTGGCGGCAGGTAGCTGATGCCGATATCCAGCGAGCCGTTGAGCAGCCGGCGTTCGATTTCCATCCCGGTCAGCTCGTAGATCTGTACGACCAGGTGCGGCTGGGCCTTGCGCACCCGTTCGAGCATCTGCGGCACCAGGCTGGTGTGCACGGTTTGCAGCACGCCGATCGCCAAGGTGCGCAGTGCCTGGCCCTTGAAGTTGCGCAGTGCTTCCACCGCGTGCTGCATACCGTCGAGCAAGGGCAGGGCGTGGTTATACAAAGTGTGGGCGGCGAGGGTCGGCAGCAGGCGCTTGCTGCTGCGTTCGAACAGGCTCACATCAAGGTTTTGCTCGAGCTGGCGAATCTGCTGCGACAAAGCTGGCTGGGAGATCGACAGGCGCTCCGCTGCCCGCCCCACATGGCCTTCTTCGTACACCGCGACGAAATAACGCAGTTGCTTGAAATCCATAAGTAATGCTTATCGAAAATGCTGGAAAATCGAAATGGCCGAGTGCCCCCAAGGCGCCTAGTCTAGCGCCTATTCACAGGGCTTACAGGGCCGGAAAGCAAGATGAGTAGTGTTTATGTTGACGGTGTTTGCATAGGCAAGGCAAAAAACCTCCGCCATGGGTTTATCGGTAATACCGACCAAGGTGCGATTGCCAAAGGGGTTCATCCATGAACCTGTTCAACCTGCGTCGCCCCGCCCCCAGCCTGGATGATCTGATCCTCGAGGCGAAGACCCCGGCTCTGCGAGACGATCTTTCCAGCGATTGCCTGATGCCCAGCGTGGCCCGCCCGCCCCAGGTGTTTGTACGCGGCCAGGGCTCCTGGCTGTGGGACAGCGAAGACCGCGCCTATCTCGACTTCAGCCAGGGTGGCGGCGCCAACAGCCTGGGCCATAGCCCACAGGCAGTGACCAAGGCGCTGGCCGATCAGGCCCAATCGCTGATCAATCCCGGTAACAGCCTGCACAACCGCGTTCAACTGAACCTCGCCGACCGCCTGTGCCATCGCACCGGCAGCGACCAGGCCTACCTGCTCAACAGCGGCGCGGAAGCCTGCGAAGCGGCCATCAAGCTGGCGCGCAAATGGGGCCAACTGCACCGTGGTGGCGCCTATCGCATCATCACCGCGAGCAACGGTTGCCATGGCCGCAGCTTTGCCGCGATGTCGGCCTCGGCAGCCGCCAGTGAAAACCGTTTTGAGCCCCAGTTGCCAGGCTTCAGCCACGTGCCGTTCAACGACCTGCCGGCGCTGCACGCGGCGGTGGATGCGCAAACCGTAGCAATCATGCTGGAACCGATCCAGAACGATGCCGGCGTCATTCCCGCGACCGAGCATTACCTCAAGGGTGTCGAACGTCTGTGCCGTGAGCTGGGAATTCTGTTGATCCTCGATGAAGTGCAAACCGGCACCGGCCGTTGTGGCACGTTGCTCGCCGAACAGCACTATGGCGTTCGCGCCGACATCATCACCCTGGGCAAGGGCTTGGGGGGTGGTGTGCCGCTGGCGGCTTTGCTGGCACGAGGCAAAGCGTGTTGTTTTGAGCTGGGTGAGCTGGAAGGCACCCACCACGGCAACGCGCTGATGGCTTCCGCCGGTGTGGCGGTGCTTGATACGGTTCTGAACCACGGATTTCTTGAACACGTCTGCGAGGTCGGCACTTACCTGGGTGAAGGGCTTGCCCGCCTGGCGCATCGCTATGACCAGGGTGAACTGCGCGGCCAGGGCCTGATGTGGGGACTGACTCTGTCGGAGGATTCGGCAGATGCGGTGGTAAACGCCGCGCTCAGTGAAGGCCTGATCCTGAGCGCGCCGCAACCCGATTGCCTGCGCTTCACCCCGGCGCTCACATTGAGCAAAAGCAACGTCGACGAAATGCTCCTGCGTCTGGCCCGTACCTTCTCCCGGGTGCGCACTGCACAGCTGCAATGCCGCAAGGGCATTGCCGTTTAAGCCCCATATTTCCTGAACCGTCTCGCGGTATACGCGGCGCCTCCAGCCTGATTCTTTTGGCTGGGGGCGTTTTTTTGTCCGTGAATTAGACGATGGCTGAGTGCCAGATCCCACTGAACCCTTACCAACGGCCAAGGTCGATTAGCTTGTACGGCTCACACGAGCCGATTTTCTGGAGCTGAACCCATGGATATCATTCGCATCATCATCGCTATTCTGCTGCCGCCACTGGGTGTGTTCCTGCAAGTGGGTTTCGCTGGCGCGTTCTGGCTGAACATCCTGCTGACCTTGTGCGGTTACATTCCCGGCATCGTGCACGCGGTGTACATCATCGCCAAACGCTAAAAGACCTCAGCCTTTCGCGATCAGCCGTGAGTTGCGCTCATTGCGAAAGGCCAGTTGCTCAATGGTCTGGGTGGCGTGCTCCGCTTCTTCGCGGGCCTGGAGGATCATGCCGTGGTGCTCCGATTTGCTGCACACCGGGTCAGCATTGCTGGCATCTCCGGTCAGCATGAACGCCTGGCAGCGGCAGCCGCCGAAGTCCTTTTCCTTCTCATCGCATGAACGGCACGGCTCGGGCATCCAGTCGTAGCCGCGAAAGCGGTTGAAGCCGAACGAGTCGTACCAGATGTGTTGCATGCTGTGGTCGCGCACGTTGGGAAATTGCACCGGCATCTGTCGGGCTCCGTGGCACGGCAGGGCAGTACCGTCCGGCGTTACTGTCAGAAAGATGCTGCCCCAGCCATTCATGCAGGCTTTCGGGCGTTCCTCGTAGTAATCCGGCGTGACGAATATCAGCTTGCACGGGTGGCCTTCGGCTTCGAGCTTGGCGCGGTATTCGTTGGTGATGCGTTCGGCGCGCACCAGCTGTTCCTGGGTCGGCAACAGGCCGACCCGATTGAGCTGGGCCCAGCCGTAGAACTGGCAGGTGGCAAGCTCGACAAAGTCCGCTTCCAGGGCAATGCACAGCTCAATGATGCGGTCGATCTTGTCGATATTGTGCCGATGGGTGACGAAGTTCAGCACCATCGGGTAGCCATGGGCTTTCACTGCCCGGGCCATTTCGAATTTTTGCGCGAAGGCTTTTTTCGAGCCGGCCAGCAAGTTGTTCACTTGCTCGTCACTGGCCTGGAAACTGATCTGGATATGGTCCAGGCCGGCCTTCTTGAAGTCGCTGATCTTCTGCTCGGTGAGGCCGATGCCGGATGTGATCAGGTTGGTATAGAAACCCAGCTTGCGCGCCTCGGCGATCAGTTCGGCGAGGTCCTGGCGCACCAGCGGCTCACCGCCGGAAAACCCCAGTTGCGCAGCGCCCATTTCCCGGGCTTCACGAAATACCTTGATCCACTGTTCCGTGCTCAGTTCCTTGCCCTGCTCGGCGAAATCCAGCGGATTGGAGCAGTACGGGCATTGCAGCGGGCAGCGGTAGGTCAGCTCGGCCAGCAACCAGAGCGGCAGGCCGATTTCCGGCTTGGGTGGCAGGTCAGGCAAGTTCGATCCAGTGCTGAGCACGGGCAACCTCCATGAATTGCTCGATGTCTTCACCGAGCTCGGGCACGCCAGGGAACTGCTTGTCCAACTCGGCGATGATTGCGCTGACATCGCGCTCGCCGTCGATCAAGCCACCGATCAACGCGGCGCTGTCGTTGAGCTTGATCATGCCTTCCGGGTACAGCAGCACATGGCCTTTTTGCGCCGGTTCGTACTGGAAACGATAGCCCTGGCGCCAGGTCGGTTTTTTGCTGCGATCGAAGCTCATAGGGTGATCCCCTTATGCCATACACGCTGGTCGGTCACGCTGTGATACGGCGGGCGTTTCAGTTCATAAGCCATGCTCATTGCATCGAGCATGCTCCAAAGAATGTCCAGTTTGAACTGGAGAATTTCCAGCATGCGCTCCTGGCCTTCGCGGGTGGTGTAGTGCTGCAGGGTGATGGCCAGACCGTGCTCCACATCCCGGCGAGCCTGGCCCAGGCGGGTGCGGAAATACTCGTAGCCGGCCGGGTCGATCCACGGGTAATGCTGGGGCCAGCTGTCGAGGCGCGACTGGTGGATCTGCGGGGCGAACAACTCGGTCAGGGAACTGCTGGCGGCTTCCTGCCAGCTGGCCCGGCGGGCGAAGTTGACGTAGGCGTCTACCGCAAATCGTACGCCCGGCAGTACCAACTCCTGGGAGCGCAGTTGATCCGGGTCGAGGCCGACGGCCTGTCCCAGGCGCAACCAGGCTTCAATGCCGCCGTCTTCGCCGGGAGCGCCGTCGTGATCCAGCAGGCGCTGGATCCACTCACGACGAATCTCCCGGTCCGGGCAGTTGGCCAGGATCGCGGCGTCCTTGAGGGGAATGTTCACCTGGTAATAAAAACGGTTGGCGACCCAGCCCTGGATCTGCTCGCGTGTGGCGCGGCCTTCGTACATCGCCACGTGATACGGGTGATGGATATGGTAGAAGGCGCCCTTGGCGCGCAGGGCCTGTTCGAACTCGGCGGTGGTCAGCGGTGTGTCAGTCATTTGGCTCGCTCCTACAATTCAATGCTCATGCCGTCGTACGCCACTTCCACATTGCGTCGCAGCAGCTCGGCTCGCTCGGGCGAGTCCTCATCCAGGATCGGGTTGGTGTTGTTGATGTGGATAAGCACCTTGCGCTGCTTGGGCAACTGCTCCAGCACTTCCAGCATGCCGCCGGGGCCGTTTTGTGCCAGGTGGCCCATCTCGCGACCGGTGCGGGTGCCGACGCCACGGCGCTGCATTTCGTCGTCGTCCCACATCGTGCCGTCCACCAGCAGGCAATCGCTGCCGGCCATGATTTCCAGCAACGGTGCGTCAACCTTGCCCAGGCCCGGCGCATAGAACAGCTTGCCGCCGGTGCGCAGGTCTTCGACGATCAGGCCGATGTTGTCGCCCGGGTGTGGGTCGAATCGGTGAGGCGAGTAGGGCGGTGCCGCGCTGCGCAGCGGCAATGGTGTGAAGCGCAGGTTGGGGCAGGCGGGGATCGTGAAGCTGGCGTCCAGCTCGATGCGGTTCCAGGCCAGGCCGCCGTTCCAGTGGGTCAGCATGGTGAACAGCGGGAAGCCGGTGCTCAGGTCTTCATGGACCATGTCGGTGCACCACACCTGGTGCGGGCAGCCTTCGCGCAGGCTGAGCAGGCCGGTGGTGTGGTCGATCTGGCTGTCCATCAGGATGATCGCGCTGATGCCGGTATCCCGCAGCGCGCGGCCCGGTTGCATCGGGGCGAAGCCTTGAAGCTGGGCGCGGATATCTGGCGAGGCGTTGCACAGCACCCAGTTCACGCCGTCATCGGAAATCGCGATGGACGACTGGGTACGCGCCTCGGCCCGCAGGCTACCGTCGCGAAAACCTGCACAGTTCACGCAGTTGCAGTTCCATTGCGGGAAACCACCGCCCGCGGCGGAACCTAGAATCTGGACAAACATGGCCGCTCCATTACACACAACTCAAAAATAAAAACGCCCCGGGCGAGCCGAGGCGTTGCATTGCGATACAAAGCCAATCAGCGGCTGGCAAAGTACATGGTGACTTCAAAGCCGATACGCAGATCAGTGTAAGCAGGTTTGGACCAGGTCATGTTCTTACTCCTACGAAGGGAAGGGACGTTTACTACCAAGTAATACATATAGTCCACCTCCAAGCGGAGATGTTCAGATGTGTGCATGTGAATGTTACGTACTTCTTTTGAAGATAGCGCTGTCCTGCGGGAAAAAGCCTTTTACCGAAGCGGCAATGATCAGCCAGATCGTTGCCAGGAGCCGGCGGCACAAGCGCCATTGGCCACACAGCGCCATCCGCCTGCAGCAGCATCGAGTTGCTGTGCAGCTACCATTAAATCCTCGCGGGTGCGGGTCTGGATGAAATCTTGCAGCTGCTGGATGTAATCCGACGGGTGGCCTGCCAAGTGCGCGTGCCAGAGCAGTTCAGCGGCTTGGGAAGTGGGTAGGGCGTCGAGGGAAAATTGCCGGGCCAGATCGTTCGGCAGTTCGCTGGCGTTGATCAGCGCGGGCAGTTGCTTCAGGAACGCCTGCAGGTGATTAAGTATTTGCGCAAGAGACGCGCTTGGGGATTGCACCCCAAACAGCAGGCCGGTTTGCCCGTTGTACTGTCGGATGCCGCTGAACACCGCGTAGCCCAATTGAAGCTCAACACGCAGTTGCTGGTAGAACGGCGCTTGCACCAGATGTGCGAGGAGGCGCCAGCAAGCCTCGTCCGCCAGGGAGCGTGTGGGTGTCGGGCAGAACAGCAGCAACGCGGCGTCGCTGGAATCGGTCCTGACTTCGTGCCAACGATGCTGGCTGCTGATTGACGGCAGTTCGCTGATAGCCGCTTGGGGTTGGCCGGGCAGTTTCCCGGCTGCACTTTTTATCGCCGTCTCGCAGGCGGCGGGCAGTCCCACGGCAAGCCCTTGCCAGCGAGCGGTTGACCATCGGTCTTGCCCAGCAACCTGCTGTGCAGCTGGGATGTCGGCGCAATACTCGGGTAATGCCTTGAGCAACTGTCGGATCGCCATTGCCGGTGCCGGGAACGATGACGCTCCGGCATTTTCGTCGAGGCGGGTCAGCTCACGGGCCACTTCCTCCAATATCGCGGGCATGGGTTCGTGCAGCCCTAGCATCTTCAGCTGGCAGTGACCGCCGATTGTCTCGAAAGACAACTGGACGCCAGCCTGGCTGGCGTTCTCACGCAGCCGTGGGAAAAGCTCTGCATCCAGCGGCGAATCCAGATGCCAGCGCAGGTAGAGCGCACCTTCATCTGTGTCGCCTGGCAAGGCCTGGCTGAAGGTCAGCGCCGAAAGATCCTTCCGTCCACGGGAGCGATCCTGGGCGAACGTACGCAGGCCGCGATGGGCGCTGGTTTGCCCGCGAATCAGCCCCGGGCGCTCTTCCCTGGCTGCCGGCTGCAGGAACGGATTGGTGGGCGGCAGTTGCCAGGCGTGCCGGGACGGCGGCAATTGCAGCGAGTCCAGCAGGGTCTTGAGGGAGCTGGCGCTCTGCTCGGACAGGACCAGTTCCTTGTCCTGCCGGGCCAATGCCAGGGCACCACTGACCTGTTGTTTGCGAGCAAGCAGCAAGGCGTGCTCTTCCCGCAGGGGCGCCCAGTCACTGTGTGCGAAAAAGCTCAGCCAGTCGTGCAGCAGTTCTTCGATCAGTGTCGTCTGCTGCGCACCCTGAGTGTCCAGGGTGAACTTGATATCCAACAACGCCTGTCCGGCAAATTGATACAGCGCCGTTGCGTTAATGGCACTGACTAACTGCCGCGACTGCAACTCGGCGAGCAACCCGCCGGGCGCCGAAGTGTTCAGCCACAGGCAGAGGAAATCCAGCGCCTCAGGGGAAGCCTCGCTTGCCACCACCTGATGCCAGTGGTGTTCATCGGTGTGTTGATAAGTACGTTGATTGCCGGCCAGCAACGCTGGCGCCGGCGTCTGTCGCCGCAGAGGTGCAGTCTTCAGCGCAGCGCCAAACTGATGCGCCAATGCCTCCAGCTCCACCAGCGACTGAGGGCCCGCAAGGCTCAAGGTCATCTGCCCGGAATGATAGAAACCTTCATAAAAATCCCGCAACGCCTGCTGAAAATCCTCACGCTCTACCGCCAAGCTATCCCGGTTGCCCGCATGAAACGCGCGCAACGGATGACCCGCCGCAACACCTCCCAGCAACGCTTGTTGCTGTTGCGCCGTGGCATCTTGCGACCAGGCAATAAACTCCGCCTGCAATACTTCGCGCTCACGCAACTGGTCTTCCAGGGCCAGGCGCGGCTGGGCGAGCATGTCCCCCAGGCGCTCCAGTGCGGCTTCAAATGCCGTAACAGGCACCTCAAAGAAAAAGTCGGTAGTGCGCTCGCGGGTGCTGGCATTCACCTGTCCACCCTGGCGCTGGACGTAGGCCATCAGCCCTTCGCTTGCAGGAAAACGCTCGGTGCCCAGGAACAATAAATGCTCAAGAAAATGCGCCAGTCCCGGCCACGCCAGGGGTACATCGTGGCTGCCCGCTGCAACGCGCAAGGCAGCCGCGGCGCGCTTCAAGCGCGGCGCATGATGCAAGGAAACCCGCAGGCCGCTGGCCAAGGTCAATTGAAGGTGATGAGGGTGGGCCGGCGCAGGCATGAGCACTTCCGAAACGTAGGAAGTGCCTATGCTAGCGCAAACCTGCCGGATCAGTGCTTGTGCAACGCACCATAAAGCTCGGGACGCCGGTCCAGCAGGTAGCGATTGGCCGCGCGTGAGTCGACCATCAACTGCCGATCAAGTGTGCCCACGATCAGCGCTTCATCCAGACCGGCCTGGGCAATCCGCTGGCCATCCGGCGCGGCGATGCTGCTTTGCCCGCAATACTGGATCTCGCCTTCCTGCCCGCAGTAATTGGCGTAAGCCACATAACACTGGTTTTCAAACGCCCGCGCCCGCACGGTCACATCGGCGACGAAATCGAAGGGCACCATATTGGCCGTCGGCACCAGGATCAACTCCGCCCCGGCCAGCGCCAGGCGCCGGGTGTTCTCCGGGAATTCCAGGTCATAGCAAATCAGGAAACCCAGCTTCCAGCCGTTCAATTCCACCAGCGGAAAATCATCGTCCCCGGCGCTGAACATCGAGTTGTCGAGGTCGCCAAACAGGTGGGTCTTGCGGTAGTTGCACAGGCGTTGGCCGTTGGCGTCTATCAACTGCACGGCGTTGTAGATCTGCCCGTCTGCACCGCGCTCCGGATAGCCATACAGAATCGCCACGCCCGAGTTTTTCGCCAGCGCGGCGATGGACTGTGCGGATGGGCCGTCCTGGGTTTCAGCCAGGGCGCCGACCGCTTCCACGCCGATGTTATAGCCGGTGAGAAACATCTCCGGCAGTACCAGCAGGTCGGCGTCGGTGGCCTCTTGCGCCAACTGATGCAGGCGCTTGAGATTACCGGCCACGTCCAGCGGCAAAGGTGGGCATTGATACAGGGCAACACGCATGGGCAACTCCTTACTCGGGCAGTGCGATCGGCCCGATCTCGTCGAACACATCCCCCGGCCCCGGGTTCTGCGGGTGAGTGCTGCCACCGAAGTGAGTCATGATGCCCCACACCGCGTTCAGCGAGGTTTGCACGGCGCCTTCAACCCACGCCGGGGTCCAGGACACGTCGTCACCGGCGATGAAAATACCGCGTTGCTCCGCCGGCATGTCCTTCTGCATGAAGTGCGCGTACATCCGTTGGTTGTAGCGATAGTGACCGGGAAGTGCGCCTTTGAAAGCGCCGAGGAAATGCGGGTCGGCTTCCCATGACACGGTGATCGGGTCGCCGATGATCCGCGCGGCGATGTCGACTTTCGGGTAGATCTTCTTCAGCGCATCCAGAGCCAGTTTCACGCGTTTCTCGATGGGTTGCGGAAGCATTTTCAGCGCATCGCTCATCCAGGAGTAGGACAGGCAGATCACCCCCGGCTTGTCGTCGCCGTTGTCGAACAGATAGGTGCCGCGGGTCAGGCGATCCGTCAGCGTCATGCTCATCAGGTCGCGGCCGGTTTCCGGATCCTTGTCCTTCCAGAATGGCCGGTCGACCATCACGAAGGTCTTCGACGACTGCATGTAGCGGGTGCGGTCCAGGGCCATCCACATCTTTTGCGAGAACAGGGTTTCGTCGCACTCGATCTGGGTGGTCAGCAGCCAGCTCTGGCAGGTGGTCAGCACGGCGGCGTATTCACGGGTGTCACCGTAGTTGTCGGTGACGGCGAAACGGCCGTCCGGCGCGTGGGCAATGCGCTTGACCCCGGCCCGTGGCGCGCCGTTGTGCAGGGAGCTGAGGCTGGTGCCTTCCGGCCAGTGGGCGCAACGCTCCGGCACATGGCGCCAGATGCCCATGGGCACTTGGGCGACGCCGCCGACCACCAGATGCTGGTGATCGTCGCAGTTGGTCATCACCACGCGGAAGATTTCCAGCATCGAGTTGGGGAAGTCCGAGTCCCAGCCGCCGGTGCCAAAGCCGACCTGGCCGAACACTTCGCGGTGATGAAAGGACAACTTGGCGAACGCTTTGGAGGTCGCCACGAAGTCGTAGAAGGTGCGGTCGTCCCACAACGGAACCAGCGTATTCCACAGCTCTTTCAGGCGCGGTACGTCACGGTCGCGGATGGCTTGCTGGATATCGGCGAACTGCGAGCCGGCTTCCAGGGCGTCGGCCCAGGCGTCAGCCACTTCCTGGAACAGTGCAGGAAGGTCAGCGAGTTTCTGTGCGTAGTGCGTCTGGCCTTCGAGGTCGATGACCGTGCTGCCGGAAGCCGGCGTCAGCGGGTTGGGGAAGGGTTTGGTCTCCAGCCCGAGCTTGTCTACATAGTGGTAGAACGCGGTGGAGGACACCGGGAAGCGCATGCCACCCAGTTCCGCGATGATGCCTTCGGCGCCTTCGAACGCCTGGGAGCGCAGGCGGCCACCCATTTTCGAGGCTTCATACACCACGGGTTTCAGGCCGAGCTTCATCAGCTCATAGGCGGCCACCAGCCCGGCAATCCCGGCGCCGACGATCGCCACTTCGGCGCCGTGGTTGGCCGCCGGAATGCTGCCCAGGCCCGCCGGATGCTCGATCCAGTCATCAAAGGCGAACGGGAAGTCCGGGCCAAAGATAGTGATCGGCTTTTTACCGGTGGCGGGGTGGCGGTTGGGCTTGCTGATGGTGCTGGAAGGAATGCTCATGGCTGACCTTGCTGGCGGCTCGGCGGGGCGCGACCCGCTGAGTATAGGAAAAGATGGCAGCCATTCTAGGGAGCGTAGCGTTCGTTAATAAGACGCAATGTGTCGTCGGATTGAATTGTTTTTAGTCAGAGTGACGAGCTTGCTGGTCAGATTGGTTGTCCGCGATCCAGTTTGTTACTGAGGATGATCGAGGTGGTGGTCTTCTCCACGCCGTCGACGCTGCCGATCTGGTCCAGCAGTTGATCCAGCTGTTCCGGCGAATCGGTGCGCAGCCAGGCCACGTAATCGAACTCGCCGCTTACCGCACATAACTGCTGAACCTGCGCCATGGCACTGATCCGGCGCAGCACTTCCTTGCCGGAGCGCGGTTGCACGGTGATCCCCACGTAGGCCTGCAAACCACCGTCCACCACCCGCTGGCTGAGGCGCACGCCATAGCCGGTAATCACCTGGGTTTTTTCCAGGCGCGCCAGGCGTGAGGTGACGGTGGTGCGCGCGATGCCCAGTTGCCGGGCAAGCATGGCCACGCTTTCACGCGCGTTGATCTGCAAGGCGGCGATCAACTGGCGATCGATTTCATCGAGGACGGGAGGGTGAGAGGCGGGCAAGGTGTTCTCCGGCGCGGGCATCAATGGGCGAGCATGTTACAGGCTCGGTCCTGGCGATACTGCCCGCCCGGCCGGGAATTTATTTTCGCCGCTGATCGAACACATTATTTTGTGCCAGATTGTGAAAAGTAACTGTTTGGTACATTATTTTGCGTTAGGTATACAGGAAGGACGTTTGCGCGATGAATAACTTTGGGGCTGCCACCGGCAGCAGATGGTTGCTGGTTGGGCTGGGCCTGCTGATCGCCTTGATCGGCCTGGGTTTGGCAGGTGGCGGCGGTTACCTCGTAGTGCTGGGCGGCAGTTGGTATTTCCTGCTGATGGGCCTGGCGATGCTGGTCTCTGGTGTGCTGATCGCCAAGCGCCGGCCTCAGGGAGCATGGCTGTACGCCGTGGCATTGGTGCTGACTGCGATCTGGGCGGTGTGGGATACCGGTCTGGAATACTGGCCGTTGGTTTCGCGAGTCCTGACCTTCGCCGTCATCGGCCTGGTAGTCGCGCTGATTTATCCCCAGCTCGCCCGCGCTTCCGGATCGACACCCGGGCGCGGCGCCTATGGCGTTGCCGGGCTGCTGGGCCTGGGCGTGGTCGCCACCCTGGCGTACATGTTTGTACCGACCCACGTGGTCAAGGCCAGCAGTGAGCCTGCGGTGACTGCGGTAACGCCGGGCACCGAGCAAAAAGACTGGGCCCACTGGGGCAACACCACCGCCGGCAATCGGTTTGCCGCGCTGGACCAGATCAACAAAGGCAACATCGACAAGTTGCAGGTGGCCTGGACCTTCCACACCGGCGACATCCCCGAGAGCAATGGCGCCGGTGCCGAAGACCAGAACACCCCGCTGCAGATCGGTGACAGCGTTTACGTGTGCACCGCCTACGGCAAAGTGTTTTCCCTGGACGCCGATACCGGTGCCCAACGCTGGAAATTCGACCCCCAGGGCAGCGGCCCCAACTGGCAGCGTTGCCGTGGCCTGGGTTATTTCGATAGCAGTGCCAACGAGCAACCCGCCGGCGCCAAAGCCTGTGTGAAACGTCTGTTTCTGCCGACCGGCGATGCCCGGTTGATTGCGATCAATGCTGAAACCGGCGCGCCTTGCGAAGACTTCGGCGACCACGGCACCGTCGACCTGAAGACCGACATGGGCGAAGTGAAGCCCGGTTATTACCAGCAAACCTCGACGCCACTGGTGGCGGGAAATGTTGTGATCGTGGGTGGACGCGTGGCGGACAACTTCTCCACCGGTGAACCGCCAGGCGTGGTGCGCGCCTTTGACGTGCACAGCGGCGAACTGGTGTGGGCCTGGGACCCGGGCAACCCGAACACCACCAAACGCCCACCTGCAGGAGAGACCTACACCCGTGGCACGCCGAACGTATGGTCGGCCATGTCCTACGACGCCAAGCTCGGCCTAGTCTACCTGCCCACCGGTAACGCCACCCCGGACTTCTTCGCCGGTGAACGTACCGCCTATGACGACAAGTGGAGCTCCTCCATCGTCGCCATCGACGTGAAGACCGGCCAAGTGCGCTGGCACATCCAGACCACTCACCACGACCTGTGGGACTTCGACCTGCCGGCACAGCCGCTGCTCTACGACATTCCGGATGGCAACGGCGGCGTGCAACCGGCACTGGCCCAAGTCACCAAGCAGGGTGAAATCTTCCTGCTCAACCGCGCAACCGGCGTGCCCATCGCCCGGGTCGAAGAGCGTCCGGTGCCCCAGGGCAATGTGCCCGGCGAACGCTATTCGCCGACCCAGCCGTTTTCGGTGGACATGCCTTCGATCGGCAATCAGCAACTGACCGAATCCGACATGTGGGGCGCCACGCCGTTTGACCAGTTGATGTGCCGCATCCAGTTCAAGGGCATGCGCCACCAGGGCGTCTATACGCCGCCAGGCCTGGACCGCGCGCTGCAATTCCCGGGCTCCCTGGGCGGAATGAACTGGGGCAGCGTGTCAGTGGACCCGAATACCCACTATATGTTCGTCAACGACATGCGCCTGGGTTTGGCCAACTACATGATCCCGCGCGACAAGATCGCCGCCGGTGCCAGTGGCATCGAAATGGGCGTGGTGCCGCAAGAAGGTACGCCATTCGGTGCAATGCGCGAGCGCTTCCTCTCGGCGGCGGGCATTCCGTGTCAGAAGCCGCCGTTCGGCACCCTGTCGGCCATCGACCTGAAAACCCACAAGCTGATGTGGCAAGTGCCGGTGGGCACGGTTGAAGACACCGGGCCGCTGGGCATCCGCATGCACATGCCGATTCCAATCGGCATGCCGACCCTCGGCGCGTCCCTGGCCACCCAGTCCGGCTTGCTGTTTTTCGCCGGCACCCAGGACTTCTACCTGCGCGCTTTCGACACCGGCAACGGCAACGAGATCTGGAAATCACGGCTGCCGGTGGGTAGCCAGTCGGGGCCGATGACCTACGTGTCGCCCAAGACCGGCACGCAGTACATCGTGCTCACCGCTGGCGGCGCGCGACAGTCGCCGGACCGTGGGGATTATGTGATTGCCTACGCGTTGCCCAAGAAATAGGGCGTGAAAAAGCCGCACGGATGTGCGGCTTTTTTTTGCGTCTTAGATCGTGTCTGCCAGCAGGCATCGGGCAAAGAGTTGTGGCACCGGAAGGTTGCGCTGGCTGTAGCGGCTCAGCAAGATGATTTCCCGGTTAAAGGTCAGCTCGCCCAGCGGGATGACACGCACCTGCGGGGATCGGTCCAGCCATAGTCCGGCGTGGGGAACCAGTGAAACGCCCAGGCCGCATTCGACCATTTTGACCAGCGCCTCAATCTCGTCCAGTTCCAGCGCCACTTGCACGTCCAGCCGCTGATCCCGCAGGAAGCGACTGACCAGCCGCCCGCCAAACGAAGCCCGGTCGTAGCGCACGTGAGGATGAGCGGCGAGCAGTTGCAGCGGGTCATCCCCCTCGACCGTCAGCGGCGCGATCAACACAAACGGCTCCCTGCGCAGCAGTTGCACGTGCAGTTCCTTGGGCAAGTCAAAGGGTGGGCGAATGATGATCGCCGAGTCGAGTTCGCCTGCATCCACCTGGCTGAGCAGCTCCAGGGAAACTCCCGGCACCAACTTGCACTCCACCGTCGGCGCCGCCTGGCGCAAACGCACCAGGGCCTGGGGCAGCAGGCCGGTCTGGGCGGTGGTGATGGCGCCGACCTTCAACTCGCCCCTGTACTCATTGGCATCCACCGGCACAGCCATGCGGTTGAACGTCTCGAGAATCTCCCTGGCCAGCGGCAGCGCGCGGATCCCCGCCGCGTTCAGCGTGGCCTGGCGTCCGGTTCGGTCGAACAACTGCACGCCGAGCACCTGCTCCAACTGACGGATCTGCGCACTCACCGCCGATTGTGTCAGCCCGATATGCATGCCCGCTGCGGCGAACGTGCCATGGCGGGTAACGGCGATAAAGGTTTTCAGTTCCCGCAGCATGGGCGTCTCGATTGATCGAAATAATTTGAGCTCGATGCGAAAACTATCGTCTTTCCATCGGTTACGGCAAGGCTAGACTCGCAAGGACTTAATACCCATAGAGGTTAAACCTGATGGCACTGGCTCCTTTTCACCTGGCAATTCCGGTATTCGACCTGGCGGCAGCGCGGCAGTTTTATGGCGAGGTGTTTGGGTTGGAGGAGGGACGTGCCAGTGATCACTGGGTCGACTTCGACTTCTTCGGGCATCAATTGGTGATTCATGAGCATCCGAAAACCGCTTCTCAAGAGGCGGCGCACACCAATGCGGTAGACGGTCACGACGTGCCGGTGCCGCATTTTGGCGTGGTGCTGAGCTGGGATGATTGGCATGCGCTGGCGGAGCGTTTGCAGGCGCGCAATACCCAGTTTGTGTTGGAACCGCATATTCGTTTCAAAGGCCAGGTGGGCGAGCAGGCGACGTTGTTTCTGTTTGACCCGTGCGGCAACGCGTTGGAGTTCAAGGCGTTCAAGGACATTGGGCAGTTGTTTGCCAAGTGAGGGCGCTTTGATGAATGGCCTGGATGCAACGGGCATCGCCGAGGCGGTGGGTTCGGGGGCGATTACGCCGGCTTTGGTTGCTGAACACTTTCTTGCGCGCATAGGTGTCGACGAACCAGATATCCAGGCGTTTGTATCCTTCGACGCTGAGGCGGTGCGCGAGCAGGCGTTGCAGCTTGAAGGCTGTTCCGGTCCGCTGGCGGGCTTGCCCGTGGGGGTCAAGGACATCTTTGATACCGCCGACCACCCAACGGAATTCTATTCGCCGATTTACCTGGGTAATCGTCCATCGCGGGATGCCCATGTGGTGACGCTGCTACGACAGGCGGGCGCGATCATCATGGGCAAGACCCACACCACCGAATTTGCCTACATGCACACAGGGCCGACGCGTAATCCGCTCGATCTGTCCCGCACGCCGGGTAGCTCCAGCGCGGGTTCCGCGGCGGGGATGGCGGCCGGGTTTTTCCCGTTGGCGTTGGGTACCCAGACGGCTGGGTCGCTGCTCAAGCCAGCCGCTTATTGCGGGTTGTATGCCTTCAAACCGTCGTTTGGACTGGTCTCGCTAGAAGGCGTGAAACCCCTGGCGCCGAGCTTCGATACCGTGGGTTGGTATGGCCGTTCGGTGCGTGATCTTGAGCGGGTGGCGCGGGTGTTGATCCCTGGGTTTCCGGCTGTTGAGGCGGGGCGTCGGCCCTTGCGGCTTGGTTTCTGCCGTACCTCTCGCTGGTCGGATGTGCAGCCGTTGGTGGCCGAGGCTATTGAACGAGCGGTTGCACGGTTGGGGCCTCTTGTCAGTGAGGTCGTGTTGCCTGAAGCGTTCGACGGAGTATTCGACGATCACCAGTTGATCAACGATTGCGAAGGTGCCCGTTCATTGGCCAAGGAGTTTCAGTCTCATCCCGAACTACTCAGCGACTCGACGTTGGCCATGATCGAGCGCGCCCAGACGACGAGTTGGGAGCAGGAGTCGGCAGCCAAGGCCCGCTTGGTACAACTGGCCCCGCAGCTTGCGCAAATCTGCCAGCCCTTTGATGCGATGTTGAGTGTTTCCTGCGGGATGCTGGCGCCGGTGGGGTTGGCGACCACGGGCCCGTCGGACTTCATCAAGTTCTGGGGCGCGTTTGGCTTGCCGCAGGTGAATGTACCGGTGATGCGTGGGGAAGGGGAGTTGCCGGTGGGGTTGCAGGTAATTGGGGCGTTTAGAGGGGATGCGCCGTTGCTAGGTACGGCGCAAGTCATTGTTAATGCGTTGGTAAGCTGAGAGTCAGTCAAGGCACAAAAACTGACATTAGTTCGCTGGCGAAGCGGCGATAGGCGTCGTCATCATATTCTTCGCATGAGCCCGTTCAGAAATGAGCGGGCTTTTTTCATTGGTGTGTCCTGTGTGTATAAAAGATGCTGCAGGATACCTTCGGTGTGTAAGATACACACTGTGGAGCGGGCGCGATGAGAAGCAGAGAGGTAATTGACTTGCTGATGGCGGATGGATGGTTTGAGGTGGCGGCGAAAGGCAGTCACCATCAATTCAAGCACTCAACCAAGCCCGGCCGGGTGACGGTTCCTCATCCTAAATCAGAGATAGCCAAGGGGACCTTGCACAGCATTTTGAAATCAGCAGGCCTGAAGTGATGACCGTAGGTTATGTGGTGAATGATCCCGCTGCGGCTCATTCAAAGGAGGAAAAATGAAATTTCCAGTGGTGATACACAAAGACGCTGATTCAGATTACAGCGTGACCGTCCCGGACGTGCCAGGTTGCTTTTCTGCGGGCACAACCTTTTCCGAAGCTCTGGATAATGTCCGCGAAGCTTTAGCGCTGCACCTCGAGGGATTGGTTGCTGATGAGGAGCGGCTTCCTCAGGCTAGAGAGGTCGACGTCCATTTGGAGAATCCGGACTTTGCGGGTGGCGTGTGGGCGGTGATCGACTTTGATCTCACTCCTTACCTGGGCAAGTCAGTCAGGTTCAACGCCTCACTGCCTGAGCAACTTTTGAATCGTATCGATGAGCGAGTGCAAAAAGACCATCGCTATGCCTCGCGCTCTGGGTTCCTGGCGACGGCGGCTTTGCGCGAACTTTCCGTTTGATAACGGGCCGGTAGAGCACGCAGTACAAAAAAGGCTTACACCGCAAAGCGTAAGTCTTTCTTTTTTTCGAGGAGGTGTGATCAGCGAGACTACTACCCCTTGCACACCTTCGCAGCCGCAGGATCGTTCGGGATAAATGAATCCGGCGCGCCCGGCTTCAGCACCACGTACCCTCGCCGCCACGGTTGATCGTCCACCAGATTCCAGCGGTGCCCGGTGCCGGTATTGTCTTCGGCGATCAGTACTTCACCCGGATGCAACGTGAACTTCTCACCGCCGCGTGTCACGAACGCCAGGGTGCCGGACAGCGTCATGACGTACTGTGGCTCCGGGTCGTTATGCCAGCCATACGAGGCGTGCGCCGGGGTTTGCTTGAAGTGAATGGCAGTCACGTCGTTGCGCGTGCTCTGGTCGATAGTGCCTTCCAGTACGTGGGAGTTGTTGTCGGCGCCCGTGCACAGCTTGAATGCCTTGATGGAGTCAGTGGCTGCGGGGGCGGCTTGTGCGCCGCTCAAGGTGGCGAGGGTGATTGCGACGGCGGCTGTGGCACGTATGCCCAGGCCGTGGATTGCGTTGCGCGGCGAGCGTTTTTGCTGATGCATGGAACAAGTTTCCCTCGTGCTGAATTGGCGTTGACTGGGAATCATGGTCAGTGCCGTAGCCGTTCGGGACAACTAACTAATGTTTCATTGCTGCACGACTCACGCGCGCCAGAAACGACAAAGCCGCGCAATGCGCGGCTTTCAAGATGGTGGGCCCAGTAGGACTCGAACCTACGACCAAGGGATTATGAGTCCCCTGCTCTAACCAACTGAGCTATAGGCCCTCAGTAGGCCGCGGATTATAGCGATGGTTTCTTCGCTGTGCCATCCGAAAAGTCCGAAACGCTCATATGAAGGAAAGTAGCGGCGAAAAGGTCCGGCGGCAGCGGCAGGCTGACGATATAGCCTTGCATCTGCTCACAACCTTCAGCCGCCAGAAACGCTTGCTGGGCCGGCGTTTCCACACCTTCGGCAATGATGGTGAATTGCATGCTGTGCCCCAGGGCAATAATGGCGCGCACGATCGCCGCATCGTGTGGGTCATCGGGCAGGCCGCGGACGAAGGATTGGTCGATCTTCAGGAAGTCCAGCGGCAGGCGTTTCAGGTAGCTGAGGGACGAATAGCCGGTGCCGAAGTCATCAATGGCCAGTTGCACGCCCAGATGCTTGAGCTGGTGCAGCACCTCCAGCGCTTCTTCGGCCTGGCTCATGATGAAGTTTTCGGTGATCTCCAGTTGCAGGCAGCCAGGCTCCAGGCGGTTGTCCCGCAGCAGTTGCTCGATGCGCGCCAGCAGGTTGGGGTGGCGCAGTTGCGCGCCGGCGAGGTTGACGGACAGCGGGCCGAAGTCATCAAAAATTTCTCGCCAGTCGTGCATCTGTCGGCAGGCCTGCTCCAGTACCCAGTCGCCAATCTGCAGGATCATGCCGTTCTCTTCGGCCAGGGCAATGAAGTGCTCGGGCGGCACTTCGCCGAAGGTGGGGTGGCGCCAGCGAATCAGGGCTTCGGCGCCGATCAGTTGTTGGGTGTCGAGGCTGAGTTTCGGCTGGTAATAGAGAGACAATTCGTCGCGCTCGATCGCTCGGCGCAGTTCGTGTTCCAGGGCCACGCGTTCGTTGGCTTGCGCGGTGAGGTCCTGGGTGTAGCTTTCGACGCGGTTGCGGCCTTTGGCCTTGGAGCGGTACATGGCGGCGTCGGCGTTTTTGACCAGGGTGGCGACGTCGTTGCCGTCCCGTGGGTACAGGCTGGTGCCGATGCTGGCGCTGATGAAGAACTCATGCTCGCCCGCCTGGAACGGTGGGGTGAAGCAGGCCAGCAGCTTATTGGCCAGGTGTTCGGCGTCGCTGGCTTGTTGCAGGCCGGGCAGCAGGATGATGAATTCGTCACCGCCCAGGCGGGCGACGGTGTCGACGTCTCGCAGTTGGTCCTTGAGGCGAACGGCGATGTCCTTGAGCAGCAGGTCGCCAATCGGGTGGCCGAGGCTGTCGTTGATGTGTTTGAAACGGTCGAGGTCGAGGAACAGCACGGCGCCCTGGCTGCCGGTTTCCTGTTGGTTGTTGAGGGCGGCTTGCAGGCGGCTTTCAAACAGGGTGCGGTTGGGCAGGCCGGTCAGCGGGTCGTGGTGGGCCTGGTAATCGAGGCGCGCCTGGGCGTGCTTGAGGCTGGAGATGTCGGCAAACACGGCGACGAAGTGGGTGATCGACTCCTCGCGGTTGCGCACGGCGCTGATGGTCAGCCAGCTGGGGTACAGCTCGCCGCTCTTGCGCCGGTTGGAGATCTCGCCTTGCCAGTGGCCGTTGGCCGTCAGTTGGTGCCACATGGCCGCGTAGAAGGCGCTGTCGTGCAGGCCCGAGGCAAGCAGGCGCGGGGTTTGGCCAAGGGCCTCGGCTTCGCTGTAGCCGGTGATCTCGCTGAAGGCGCGGTTCACGGCGCTGATATTTTGTCGGGTGTCGGTGATCAGTACGCCTTCGGCCGTGCTCTCGAACACGGTGGCGGCCTGTTGCAGTTTTTCCTGCATCAGTTGGCGTTCGGTGATGTCCCGGGCGATGGTCAGCATGCAGTCGTCGTCGCCGATGGGCAGCGGGCGGCTGGAGACTTCACACAGGCGAATTTCGCCGTCGCTGCGGCGGATGTGGCAGACAAAGTCGCGGACAAATCCATCCCGTTGCAGCCGCTCCAGCATGTCTTTGCGTTCGTTCAGGTCGACCCAGATCCCGAGGTCCAGGGTTGACTGGTCCAGCGACATCACGCTGTTGAAGCCGGTAATACGGCTGAATCCTTCGTTGACCTCAATCAGCAAACCGTCGCTTTGGCGGGACAACAGCAGGCCGTCGGGAGAGGCATGGAAGGCCTTGGCGAATTTCTCTTCGGAGGTTTGCAGCCGCTGCTGGGTTTCTTTCAGCTGGGTGATGTCACGCACCACCACGACCAGAGCTTCGGTGGTATCCAGTTGAAAGGGTTCGGCGGAGATCAGTCCGGTGAAGGCCTGGCCGTTGCTGCGCAGGAAGGGCATTTCCAGGTTGCGGATGCTGGTGGTCTGTACCCGTTGCAGCAGGCCGGGGCCTACGCCCTGGATGCCCCAGATATTCAGTTCAGTGGCGGTTTTTCCTACGACTGCTTCGGCGCTCAGGCCGATCTGGTCTTCGAATGCCTTATTGACCTCCATCAGGCAGCCGTCCGACAGCCGGGCGATGACCAGGATGTCCGGGCATTGCTGGAACACAGAGGCGAATTTCTGTTCCGAAAGCTGCAACGCTTCCTCGGTGCGCTTGGCTTCGCTGATGTCGATCATCAGGCCGCGCAGCACGGGCTCGTGGCCGTGTTCGATCAGGCTGACGATGTCCCGCACCCACAGGCAGCGTCCATCGGCGGTGATCACCCGGTAGTCGACACTGTGGTCGCGGTTGGCCCGGGTTTCGGCGTAGCAATAGGATTCGGTGCGGGTCAGGTCCGCGGGGTGGATGATGTTGCGCCAGAAGCCCGGGATCAGCCAGTGGGCACGGGGGTAACCCAGCAGTTCCTCGGCGTGGGGCGACACGTAGCTGTAGGTGAAATCGCTGATGCTGGCTTCCCAGGCGATCGCGGAAAGGCTCTCCACCAGGCCGCGATAGTGGTATTCGCTGCTGCGCAGTTCCTGTTCGAGGGCGACCCGGCGGGAAATTTCCGAGCTGAGCCGACGATTGATCCGAATAACCACGGCCAGCACGATGCTCAGCAACAGCACGGCAGGCAACCCGTAGAGCAGCACATCCGTCCAGAGCGTGCGGTGGTCGATGACGTTGCCGACCCAGCGCTGCTGGATGGCCTCGGTCTCAGACGGGCTGATGTCGGCCAGGACTTTATCGAGGATGCCCACCAGCATCTTGTCGTCCTTGGGTACGCCCATGGCCAACTGATAGCGGTAAGGCGTTTCGCCGCTGATGTACAGGCCTTCCAGCTTGAGTTGACGCAGGCTCCACACGCTGGACGCCAGATCGCCCACTACGGCGTCGACCTTGTCGGTGGCCAGGGCCTGCAGCGTAGCGCTGACATTGGGCATGGCCACCAGGTTGAGGTCCGGGTGGTGAGTGCGCAGCAGTTCATGGGGCGCGTAGTTTTCCACCACGGCCACCTTCAACCCGTACAGGTCTTTGAGGCTGCGTGGTTGCGGGCCGCCTTCGTGGGCGAGGATGACGATGGGGAAGTCGAGATAAGGCCGGGTAAACGACAGGAAACCCTGGCGTTCCGGTGTGGACATGATGCCCGGCAGCAGGTCGAGCTGGTTGTTGCGGGCCTGTTCCAGCACGGCGCTCCAGTTCACCGGCTCGATCAGTTTGATCCTGACGCCAAGGCGATCCTGCATCAGCCGCACATAATCAGCGGCCAGGCCCTGGTAGCGACCGTCTTCATCGCGGTATTCAAAGGGTGGCCAAGAGGCGTCGACGCCCAGGCGCAACTCTTGGTGGTCCGCCAGCCAGCCACGCTCTTCATCGGTGAGAGTCAACGCGCCAGCCGTTGCGGTCCAGGTCAGCAGCGACAGCAGTAACACGGTCGGCAATCTGGGCATAACGGTCTCGTTATGGCACGGGGAATGTTTCGAGTGTAGACGGGCATTGCGGGGGAGGGGAGGCAGCGAGGATTTAATCTGTAGAAGCAAAAACCCCGGCCTGGGCCGGGGTTTTTGTGATCACTCGTCGAGGAAGGAGCGCAAATGCTCGCTTCTCGTCGGGTGGCGCAGCTTGCGCAGCGCCTTGGCTTCGATCTGACGAATCCGCTCGCGGGTAACGTCGAACTGCTTACCAACCTCCTCAAGGGTGTGGTCGGTATTCATGTCGATGCCGAAGCGCATGCGCAGTACCTTGGCTTCACGGGCAGTGAGGCCGGACAGTACGTCGCGAGTCGCTTCTTTCAGGCTCTCAACGGTAGCAACATCGATTGGCGACTGCATGGTCGAGTCTTCGATGAAGTCACCCAGATGGGAGTCTTCGTCATCACCGATCGGGGTTTCCATGGAGATCGGCTCTTTAGCGATCTTCAATACCTTGCGGATTTTATCCTCAGGCATTTCCATGCGTTCGCCCAACTCTTCCGGGGTCGGTTCGCGACCCATTTCCTGCAACATCTGCCGGGAAATACGGTTGAGCTTGTTGATCGTCTCGATCATGTGCACCGGAATACGGATGGTGCGGGCCTGGTCGGCGATCGAGCGAGTGATCGCCTGACGGATCCACCAGGTGGCATAAGTCGAGAACTTGTAGCCGCGACGGTATTCGAACTTGTCCACCGCTTTCATCAAGCCGATGTTGCCTTCCTGGATCAGATCGAGGAATTGCAGGCCACGGTTGGTGTACTTCTTGGCGATGGAGATCACCAGACGCAAGTTCGCTTCAACCATCTCTTTCTTCGCGCGGCGGGCCTTGGCCTCACCGATCGACATGCGACGGTTGATGTCCTTGATCTCGGCAATCGTCAGACCGGTTTCGGTCTGCAATGCAGTCAGCTTCTGCTGGCAACGAACGATGTCGGCCTGGAAGCGACCAATGGCTTCAGCGTATTTGCTTTTGCCTTTGGCCAGTGCGTCGGTCCAGCTTTCGTCGACTTCGTTGCCCGGGAACTGGCGCAGGAAGTCGGCACGCGGCATGCGCGCATCACGGACACAGAGCTGCATGATCGCACGCTCTTGTGCACGCAGACGCTCAAGGGCGCTACGAACCCGCTCAACCAGGCCTTCGAATTGCTTCGGTACCAGTTTGATCGGCATGAAGAGTTCAGCCAGGGCCAGCAATTCAGCAGTTGCCTGCTTGCTGCCGCGACCGTGCTTCTTCAGGGCCTTGCGAGCCAGTTCCATCTGATCGGAGACCGCGCCAAAGCGCTGCGCTGCGATGATCGGATCCGGACCGCTTTCGACTTCTTCTTCGTCATCAGTGCTGGCTTCAGCTTCGTCGTCGTCGGTGTCGTCGTCTGCTTTCGCAGCCTTGGCATCGATCGGTGGCGGAATTTCAGCCGCAGGTGGCGCAATGCCGTCGTCCGGGTCGATATAACCGCTCAGGACGTCGGACAGGCGGCCACCTTCGGTGGTGACGCGAGTGTACTCGGAGAGAATGTGGTCAACCGTGCCTGGGAAGTGCGCGATTGCGCCCATCACTTCACGGATGCCCTCTTCGATACGCTTGGCGATTTCGATTTCGCCTTCACGTGTCAGCAGCTCTACCGTACCCATTTCGCGCATATACATGCGCACAGGGTCAGTCGTGCGACCGATGTCGGTCTCGACCGCTGCCAACGCGGCGGCTGCTTCTTCAGCGGCTGCCTCGTCGGTATCGGCGTCGGCCAACATAAGGGCGTCCGCATCCGGAGCACTCTCGTGTACGGGGATCCCCATGTCATTAATCATGCGGATGATGTCTTCCACCTGCTCTGGATCTGAAATATCCTCAGGCAGGTGGTCGTTGACCTCTGCGTAAGTCAGATACTTCTGCTCACGACCAAGGGTGATCAACTCTTTGATACGAGACTGCTGTTGCGCTTTTCCGGACATAACACCCTATCCACTGAAGGTCTTGGCGGGCAAAAAACAAGCCGAGGATTATACCCGAGCTATGACCTCACACGCCAGCTGAGGTCGGGTTTGATGCGGAAACATTGCGACTTAAAAGGTCGCGCAGTTGATTTTTCTCTTCGGCGGTCAATTCACTCTGACGCGCTTTTCGAAGAAGTTGTTCCAGGTTTCGCTCGCGTTGACGAGCTACCAAGCTAGTAATGGTGTCGAAAAACTGTTGTTCAAGGTTATCGCCATCAATCAGCCATTCCTTTTCTGCCAATGCCTTCAGCAAACGGCCCTGTTCGGTGCCGTGCCAGCGTGCAATCAGCTGGAATGAGTTTAGCTTAGGATTCTTCTGTACGGCTTCGAGCAGGGCCACCAACAGTTGCGTATTGGTGTGGTCTTCGGCCGCAAAGTGCCCCGCATCCTCGACTTTTTGTGCCAGTTGCGGGTGGTGCAAAAGTGTACGCAGGGCTGCCATGGTGGGCGGCTCTACTGCTGCTGGGACGCGTGGGCCGCGCGGTTCGTCACGGTCACCGCCACGTTTGCCGTTTTTGTCCCAGGGTTTCTTGTCCCATTTCTTGCCGCCGGCGCCGGGTTTCTTCGGTGTCCACTCCTGCTGGGGCGTGTAGGCCTCCTGCGGTTGGTGGAAGTCGGAATAGTCCGGCATGGCGTCGTAATCCATGCCCGGGTCGTAGGCCGGCGGCGCCTCTTGCGGCGCGCTGCGGGCCAGCTGGCTGACGGCCTCGCCACTCAAGCCGGTGATTTCCAGCAGGCGCTGGCGCATCAGGGTGCGCAGGTTGGCGCCCGGAACCTTGTCGATCAGCGGGGCCGCGAGGGTGACCATGTGGGCCTTGCCTTCGAGGGAGCGCGGGTCGGACTCTTCGGTCAGTTGCTGGAAAAAGTAATCGGCCAGCGGTTGTGCGTGTTGGTTGATGCGCGCGCGGAACGCGTCGGTGCCTTCGGAGCGGACCAGGGTGTCCGGGTCTTCACCTTCGGGCAGGAACAGGAAGCGTGCGCGCCGCCCGTCCTGCAGGCTCGACAGGGTCGACTCAAGGGCACGCCACGCTGCGTTGCGGCCGGCCTGGTCGCCGTCGAAGCAGAACAGTACGTTGGGCACCACGCGAAACAGGCGCTTCAAGTGCTCTTCGCTGGTCGCGGTGCCCAGGGTCGCCACGGCGTTGCGCAAACCTTGCTGGGCCAGGGCAATCACGTCCATATAGCCTTCAACCACGATGATTTCGTCGAGGTTGCGGTTGTTCTTGCGCGCCTCAAACAGGCCGTAGAGTTCCTGGCCTTTATGAAACACCGGGGTTTCCGGTGAGTTCAGGTATTTGGGCTTGTCGTCCCCCAGCACCCGGCCGCCGAACGCGATGATGCGGCCGCGGCTGTCGCGGATAGGGAACATCACGCGGTCGCGGAAACGGTCATAACGCTTGCCGGTCTCGGCGTTTTCCACCAACAGGCCGGCGTCGATCATGGCTTTTTGCTGCAGGGTGTCGCTGCTCAGGTGCTTGTACAGGTTGTCCCAGCCCGGCGGGGCGAAGCCGAGGCCGAAGTCGCGGGCGATTTCCCCGGTCAGGCCGCGGCCCTTGAGGTAATCGACGGCGGCTTTGCGCTGCGGGTGGCTTTTCAGTGCCTGGCGGTAAAAGTCGGCAGCAGCGGTAAGCAGCGGGTACAGCGGCGAATCGGTGGGTTGCCGCGGTTTGTGCGGGCGGCCACTTTCTTCGCGGGGGATTTCCATGCCGGCGGCTTTCGCCAGTTCCTCGACGGCCTGGGGGAAGTCCAGGTTGTCGTGGTCCATGATGAAGCCGAGGGCGTTGCCGCCAGCGCCGCAGCCGAAGCAGTAGTAGAACTGCTTGTCGGGGCTGACGCTGAACGACGGAGTCTTTTCCTTGTGGAACGGGCAGCAGGCGGTGTAGTTCTTGCCGGCCTTTTTCATCTGCAGGCGCGAGCTGACAACATCGACGATGTCGGTGCGGTTCAGAAGGTCGTCAATAAAGCTCTGGGGAATTAGCCCGGCCATGGCGTTCTCGTCATCACTGCGTGTAAAAGAGGGCCCGCAAAGTGCTCAAGGCGCGCGTGTTGTGCGGCTCGATCTACTGTCGTCTGCTTGGTCTGTCAGGAAGTGTATCTGCCGAACATTCACTGACGTTAGTTCCGATCAGTGCCCGGCGTAGAAATGTTGCCCGGGAGTCCGGTCTTGGCCATGTGGGGGCCTCGGAAGCTCATCGGTGGGCGCAGCCGACCTGTTGATCGCCTGTTAAAAAATAAGTGTGCTCGTCAGTAGCCTTGTTAGGCTCGTCAGAAGAGACGTGCACCGCTGGCAAAAGAGCCAGTCCTGACGTGTGAAGCAGTTCGTTTCAGTCGCGTGTGCGGCGTCAACGGTGAAGCATCAAGCGATATCCGCAAATGCCAACAGCCCGGCTGAGGGCCGGGCTTGGCAGAAGCTTGCTACGAACGTCTGTGTATTAGTACAGACGAACGGCGCGGCGCTGCTCGCGCTGAACTTTCTTGGCGTGACGCTTAACAGCGGCTGCTGCTTTACGCTTACGCTCAGAAGTTGGCTTCTCGTAAAATTCGCGGCTACGAACTTCAGCCAGAACACCGGCTTTTTCGCAGGAGCGCTTGAAACGACGCAGAGCTACGTCGAAGGGTTCGTTCTCTTTTACTTTGACGGCTGGCATCCAGAGCTACCTTCTTTCATTACCGGGAATCAACGTTCTCGTCGCAAAAAATTCGCGGCTGAGGTCGTCGGTTTTTAAGGGTTGCGGATGTTAACCCCTCATTGCCCGGAATGCAAAGCCTCTGATCGAAAACCGCTAGTCGGGAGGGGGAGTGGCGACTATTATGCGCGCCTTCGAATTCAGCCTCTACAAGGCGCAAACCCATGCTAGTTCTGGGATTAGAAACCTCGTGCGACGAAACCGGTGTCGCACTTTACGACAGTGAACGCGGGCTTTTGGCCGACGCACTGTTCAGTCAGATCGACCTGCATCGCGCCTATGGCGGCGTGGTGCCGGAGCTGGCCAGCCGTGATCATGTGAAACGCATGCTGCCATTGATTCGCCAGGTGTTGGACGAGGCCGGCTGCGTGCCGACCGAGATCGACGCCATTGCCTATACCGCAGGCCCCGGATTGGTCGGAGCCCTGCTGGTTGGGGCCTCTTGCGCCCAGGCGCTGGCATTTGCCTGGGGCATTCCGGCCCTTGGTGTGCACCACATGGAAGGCCATTTACTGGCACCGATGCTGGAAGAAAACCCGCCAGGGTTCCCGTTCGTCGCTTTGTTGGTTTCAGGCGGCCATACGCAGCTGGTTCAGGTCGACGGAATCGGTCAATACACGCTGCTGGGCGAAAGCCTGGACGACGCTGCCGGTGAAGCTTTCGACAAGACTGCGAAGATGATGGGCCTTAATTATCCGGGCGGCCCGGAAATCGCCCGCTTGGCAGAAAAAGGCGTTCCGGGGCGCTATACCTTCCCGCGCCCGATGTGCGATCGCCCTGGCCTGATGTTCAGTTTCAGCGGCCTGAAAACCTCTGCCCTGAACACCTGGCAGCAGAGCGTCAGCGCCGGAGACGACAGTGAGCAAGCCCGTTGCGACATCTCGCTGGCGTTCCAGCAGGCCGTGGTGGAGACTTTGACCATCAAGTGCAAGCGGGCCCTGAAGCAGGCGGGCATGAAGCGCCTGGTGATCGCGGGCGGCGTCAGCGCGAACAAGGCGCTGCGCAGCTCCCTGGAGAAAATGCTCGGCGACATGAAGGGCGACGTGTTTTATGCGCGTCCCGAATTCTGCACCGATAACGGTGCGATGATCGCCTATGCCGGTTGCCAGCGTTTGCAGGCCGGGCAGCATGAAAGCCTGGCAATCAGCGTGCAGGCGCGCTGGCCGATGGAGCAGTTGCCGCCGCTGTAACGGGCGAACGTGAGCCGGGTTCACCGGGCGTATTTAAAAATGCCGTTCGCGCCCGGCAAACAGGTCGCGTAAATTGCCCCGGTGGCGCCAGACGATCAGCAGCGTGAGCACGCTCATCGGCACCAGCGCCTCCGGTTCCTGCCACGCCAGCAACGGCAGGGTCAGGGGCGTGGCGATGAGGGCGGCCAGCGAGCTGGTGCGTGTCAGGTAGAACGTCAGCAGCCAGGCCAGGATGGCCAGCAGCGCCGCCGGTGGGTAGATCCCCAGCAGCATGCCGGCCGCCGTCGCAACGCCTTTGCCGCCGCGAAAGCGAAAGTACAGCGGGAACAGGTGGCCGAGCACCGCGCAGACGCCGATCCAGGCTTGCTGTTGCAGCGAGAGCCCGGCGAGATCGGCGATCAGCACCGGCAGCAGGCCCTTGCAGACGTCGCCGAACAGCGTGAGTACGGCGAGTTTCTTGCCGGCCAGGCGCAACATATTGGTGGCGCCGGCATTGCCTGAGCCACTCATTCGCGGGTCGGGATTTCCCGTCAGGCGGCTGAGCAAAATGGCGAAGGACAGCGAGCCGAGCAGGTAGGCGAAAGTCGCCAGTAACCAAAACATGCTAACTATTCCGGGCGAGGACGCCCTGATTCTAACGGGGCATCGCGCCCTTGTCGTGCAGCGGAGAAGAGTGCTTGGACAGAGTGTTTATCGAAGGTCTGGAAGTCGACACCGTGATCGGGGCCTACGACTGGGAGCGCGGTATCCGGCAATGCCTGCGTCTGGACCTGAGCTTCGCCTGGGATAACCGCCCGGCCGCTGCCGGTGATGACCTGACCCTGGCGCTGGATTACGCCAGCGTGTCCGCACGGATCCAGGCCTTTGCCGAGCAGGCGCAATTCCAGCTGGTGGAAACCTTCGCCGAGCGCCTGGCTGAAGTGTTGATGAGTGAGTTCCAGATTCCCTGGCTGCACCTCAAACTGACCAAGCCCGGCGCCGTACCGGCCGCCAAGGGTGTGGGCGTGGAGATCGAGCGCGGATGTCGCTAACTCAGGTTTACCTTGGTCTTGGCAGTAACATCGAGCGTGAGGCCCATTTGCACGCTGGCCTTGATGCGCTGGCGGGTTTCCTGACGCAGATGCGCTGTTCGCCGGTGTTTGAAAGCCAGCCTGTGGGCATCAAGAGCGGGCCATTCTTCAATCTGGTGGTGTCGGCGTATACCGACCTGCCGTTGATGGAGCTGGACCGCCGGCTGAAATTCATCGAGGCCGACAATGGCCGCTACGCCCCGGATCGCAAGGGCTTGCCGCTGGACATCGACGTGCTGCTGTATGGCGAGCTGGTGGGTAACTTCGATGGCCTGATCCTACCCCGGGCCGAAATCCTGAAGAACGCGTTTGTGCTGTGGCCGCTGTCGTTGATGGCGCCGCAGCGTGTGCATCCTGAGGTGGGCAAGTCATTTGCCGCGCTGTGGCAGGATGCACACATTGACCAGGTACTGGCGCCGGTCGCGTTCGAATGGCGGGATCAGCTGTTGACGCCGGACTCGCTCTTGTAGGCTTTTAGCGCCTTGAGCCGTTCGCGTTTCAGCGCTTCGCCCAGTTCGGGACCTTTGTAGCCTTGTTCCAGTAGCGGTGCGACGGCCACACCTCTGGCCGCCAGCGCCGCACCGCGCAAATAATCTGCTTGTGGATAACTTCTCTGCTCAAGGCCCTTGCGCCCGCGGGCGTCCATCTCGCATGCCACCACAAACTCTTCAAAGCGTTGCGGGCGACGGTAAACGTCGAAGCTTTGCAGCAACTCCAGCAATGTCGAGGGCCTCAGCTCCAGTGCGCGGTGGCCGTGGGTGTGATATTCGCCCACCAGCAACGCCAACTCCTGGGAATCCCTTGGCACCTTGAAGCGTTCGTTCATCGCCTTGATCAGCTTCACGCCGCGTTGCTCATGAGCGATGTGCTGCGGCAACTTATCCACAGGCGTGAGCCCCTTGCCCAGATCGTGCAGCAGGCAGGCCCAGCGGACGGTCAACGGTTGGGCATGGATGGCTGCCTGTTCCAGCACGCTCAATGTGTGCACGCCGGTATCGATTTCGGGGTGATGGGCCTCGGGTTGCGGCACGCCAAACAGTGCGTCGATTTCCGGCATCAGGGTTTTCAGGGCGCCGCAATCGCGCAGCACCTGGATAAACACCTGTGGCTGGTTTTCCATCAATGCGCGGGAAATCTCCTTCCAGCTGCGTTCGGGCGTCAAGGCTTCCAGTTCGCCTGACGCGCTGAGTTCGCGCATCAGTTCCAGGGTTTCGGGCGCTACCGTAAAGCCGAGGCCGGCATAGCGCGCGGCAAAGCGGGCAACGCGCAGGACACGCAGTGGATCTTCGGCAAACGCCGGGGAAACGTGACGCAGAATGTGTGCGTCCAGATCTTGCTGGCCGTGATAAGGGTCGGTCAGGTTGCCCGCGTCATCCTCGGCCATGGCGTTGATGGTCAGGTCGCGGCGGATCAGGTCTTCTTCCAGGGTAACGTCGGGGCTGGCGTGAAACACAAAGCCGCCATAACCCCGGCCGCTCTTGCGCTCCGTGCGGGCGAGGGCGTACTCGTCACCATTTTTCGGGTCAAGAAATACCGGGAAGTCCGAACCCACAGGCTTGTAGCCCAGGGCGAGCATTTCTTCAGTGGTAGCGCCGACTACGACACGGTCGATATCGGTAACGGGGATGCCCAGCAGGCGATCACGTACCGCACCACCGACTTTGTAGATTTGCATGAAAAAGCCTCCATTAGCGGCACAGGATAACGCCTGCGGCCCGCCAATGGAGGCTTTGCCGTTTCACAGATGCACGACTGCCAGGTCCAGGCGCCCGTAATCGTTGTCGCTGTGCTCGTTACGCGGCGGAACGTGGTGGGTTTTCATCACCTGGTCGCCTTGCAGCGTTTCCAGGTGGATATCGAACCCCCACAGCCGGTGCAGGTGCTTGAGAACCTCCTCAGTGGACTCTCCCAGCGGTTTGCGGTCGTGCTGCTGGTGGCGCAGGGTCAGCGAGCGGTCGCCGCGTACGTCGATGCTGTAGATCTGCACATTGGGTTCGCGGTTGCCCAGGTTGTACTGCGCCGCGAGGGTTTCGCGGATGGTGCGATAGCCCGGCTCGTCATGAATGGCGGGCACCAGCAAATCGTCCTTGAGGTCGTCGTCCATGATGCTGAACAGCTTGAGGTCTCGAATCACCTGGGGGGACAGGTACTGCAGGATGAAGCTCTCATCCTTGAAGCTGCTCATGGCGAACTTGATGGTCGACAACCAATCGCTGCCGGCAATCTCCGGGAACCAGCGGCGGTCTTCTTCGGTGGGGTGCTCGCACATGCGCCGGATATCGCGGTACATCGCAAAGCCCAATGCATACGGGTTGATACCGCTGTAGTAGGGGCTGTCGAAGCCCGGCTGGAAGACCACGCTGGTGTGGGACGTCAGGAACTCCATCATGAAACCGTCGGTGACCAGGCCTTCGTCATACAGGTCGTTCATCAGGGTGTAGTGCCAGAACGTGGCCCAGCCTTCGTTCATCACCTGGGTCTGGCGTTGTGGGTAGAAATACTGGGCGATCTTGCGCACGATCCGCACGATTTCCCGCTGCCAGGGCTCCAGCAATGGCGCGTGCTTTTCGATGAAATACAGGATGTTTTCCTGAGGTTCGGCGGGGAAGCGCGCATTGTCCTTGTCGTTGTTCTTGCCGGCGCGTTTGGGAATGGTGCGCCACAGGTCGTTGATCTGCTTTTGCAGATGCTCTTCACGGTCCTTCTGGCGCAGCCGTTCTTCTTCGGCGGAAATCGGATACGGGCGTTTGTAGCGGTCGACGCCGTAGTTCATCAGGGCATGGCAGGAGTCCAGCAGGTCTTCCACCGCGTCGATGCCGTGGCGCTCCTCGCACTGCATGATGTATTGCTTGGCGAATACCAGGTAATCGATGATCGAGCTGGCATCGGTCCAGGTGCGGAACAGGTAGTTACCCTTGAAGAAGCTGTTATGCCCGTAGCACGCGTGGGCCACCACCAGTGCCTGCATGCAGATGGTGTTTTCTTCCATCAGGTAGGCGATGCACGGGTCGGAGTTGATGACGATTTCGTAGGCCAGGCCCATCTGGCCGCGGGTGTAGGACTTTTCAGTGCTGAGGAAGTGTTTGCCGTAGGACCAGTGGTGATAGCCCAGGGGCATGCCCACGGACGCATAGGCATCCATCATCTGTTCGGCGGTGATCACTTCGATCTGGTTGGGGTAGGTATCCAGGGCATAACCCGCCGCGATGCGGCTGATTTCCCGGTCATAGGCCTGGATGAGTTCGAAGGTCCATTCGGACCCCGTGGATATGGGTTGGCGCTTATGCTCTTTGGCGGTCATGTCACTAACCTGCGCTGGAAGAGTTCACGGAAGACCGGATAGATATCGCCGGCCGAGACCAATTGTTGCTGGGCGAAGGTGTCAGCGAAGGCTTCGCTGATGCGCTCGTATTCGAACCACAGGGCCTGATGCTCGCGCGGGGTGATTTCGACGTAGGTGTAGTACTGCACGAACGGCATGATCTGGTTGATCAGGATGTCGCGGCAGATCGGCGAGTCGTCGTTCCAGTTGTCGCCGTCGGAAGCCTGGGCGGCGTAGATGTTCCACTCGTTGGCCGGATAGCGTTCGGCCATGATTTCCTGCATCAGCTTCAAGGCGCTGGAGACGATGGTGCCGCCGGTTTCCCGCGAGTAGAAGAATTCCTCCTCGTCGACTTCCCTGGCGCTGGTGTGATGGCGGATGAACACCACATCGATCTTGTCGTAGTTACGCTTGAGAAACAGGTACAGCAGGATGAAGAAGCGCTTGGCGATGTCCTTGGTCGCCTGGGTCATGGAGCCGGACACGTCCATCAGGCAGAACATCACCGCCTTGGAACTGGGATTGGGTTGCTTGACCAGCAGGTTGTACTTCAGGTCGAAGGTATCGAGAAACGGCACGCGATGGATTCGCGCGCTGAGTTTGGCGATTTCGGCTTCAATTTCCTGGATATCGCCGAAGTTGTCCGGCTCTTCGCGTTTCAGGCGTTCCAGTTCCGCCTTGGCGTCCCGCAGTTTTGCCCGGCTGCTGCCAGACAAGGCGATACGTCGCGCATGGGCCGAGCGCAGGGTGCGGATGATGTTGATCCGTGACGGGTTGCCTTCGTTGCTGATCCCGGCACGCACGGTCTTGAAGGTGTCGGTACCGGTCAGGTTGCGTTTGACCAGGTTGGGCAGTTCCAGGTCTTCGAACATGAACTCCAGGAACTCTTCCTGGGTGATCTGGAACACGAACTCATCCATGCCTTCGCCGGAGTTACCGGCCTTGCCCGGGCCTTTGCCGCCCGCGCCGCCCTGGGGCCGCTGGATATGTTCGCCGCTGGTGAATTCCTTGTTGCCGGGATGCACGACGGTCTGTTTGCCGCCCCGGCCGTGGTGCAGCACCGGTTCATCGATGTCGCGTCCGGGGATGCTGATCTGTTCGCCATGCTCCATATCGGTGATGGAACGGCGGCTGACGGCCTCTTCGACGGCCTTTTTGATGTGGTCACGGTAACGCCGCAGGAACCGCTGGCGGTTTACCGTGCTCTTGTTCTTGCCATTGAGACGTCGGTCGATCACATAGCTCATGTAGGAGCCCTCCGGGCAGCTTCAAGTTACAAGCTTCAAGCGGCAAGCTGGAAGCTTAAAGACAAGCGGTCGATTGCCAGGCTGTCCGGCGCACCGGGAGCCTGGCATTACACGCTTGTCGCTGCCTTACTGCGATTTGCGGACCCGCAAGTACCACTCGGAGAGCAGTCGTACCTGTTTGTCGGTGTAGCCACGCTCGACCATGCGAGTGACGAAGTCGTTGTGTTTTTGCTGATCCTCCTTGCTGGCCTTGGCGTTGAAGCTGATGACCGGCAGCAGATCCTCGGTGTTGGAGAACATTTTCTTCTCGATGACCACCCGCAGCTTCTCGTAGCTGAGCCAGGTAGGGTTCTTGCCGTTGTTGTTGGCCCGGGCGCGCAGCACGAAGTTGACGATTTCGTTGCGGAAATCCTTCGGATTGCTGATGCCGGCGGGTTTTTCGATCTTTTCCAGTTCCTCGTTGAGGGCTACGCGGTTGAGAATCTCGCCGGTTTCCGGGTCGCGGTATTCCTGGTCCTGGATCCAGAAGTCTGCGTACAGCACATAGCGGTCGAAGATGTTCTGGCCGTATTCGCTGTAGGACTCCAGATACGCGGTCTGGATTTCCTTGCCGATGAACTCGATGTAGCGCGGTGCCAGGTATTCCTTGAGGAAGCGCAGATAGCGCTCGCGGGTTTCAGCCTGGAATTGTTCCTGTTCGATCTGCTGTTCCAGCACGTAGAGCAGGTGCACCGGGTTGGCGGCGATTTCGTGCGGGTCGAAGTTGAAGACCTTGGACAGGATCTTGAACGCAAAACGTGTCGACAGGCCGTTCATGCCCTCATCCACGCCGGCGGTGTCGCGGTATTCCTGGATCGACTTGGCCTTCGGATCGGTGTCCTTGAGGTTTTCGCCGTCATACACCCGCATCTTCGAGTAGATGTTGGAGTTTTCCGGCTCCTTGAGGCGCGACAACACGGTGAACTGGGCCAGCATCTTCAGGGTGTCAGGCGCGCAATGGGCCTTGGCCAGGGAGCTGTTGAACAGCAGCTTGTCGTAGATCTTGATTTCATCGCTGACCCGCAGGCAGTACGGCACCTTGACGATGTAGATCCGGTCGATGAAGGCTTCGTTGTTCTTGTTGTTGCGGAAGGTGTGCCATTCCGATTCGTTGGAGTGGGCCAGCAGGATCCCGGTGAATGGAATCGCCCCCAGGCCTTCGGTGCTGTTGTAGTTACCTTCCTGGGTGGCGGTAAGCAGTGGGTGCAGCACCTTGATCGGTGCCTTGAACATCTCCACGAACTCCATCAGGCCCTGGTTGGCCCGGCACAGTGCGCCCGAGTAGCTGTAGGCATCGGCGTCGTTCTGCGGGAATTCTTCGAGTTTGCGGATATCGACCTTGCCCACCAGTGCCGAGATGTCCTGGTTGTTCTCGTCACCCGGTTCGGTCTTGGCCACGGCAATCTGGTTGAGGATCGAGGGATAGAGCTTCACCACCCGGAACTGGCTGATGTCGCCGCCGAACTCGGCCAGGCGCTTGGTCGCCCAGGGCGACATGATGGTATTGAGATAGCGCCGTGGAATGCCGAAGTCTTCTTCGAGGATCGCGCCATCTTCCGTGGCATTGAACAGCCCCAGGGGCGACTCGAACACCGGTGAGCCTTTGATGGCGTAGAACGGCACCTTCTCGATCAGTTGTTTGAGCTTCTCGGCCAGGGACGACTTGCCGCCGCCGACGGGGCCGAGCAGGTAGAGGATCTGTTTCTTCTCTTCCAGGCCTTGGGCGGCATGGCGGAAATACGAGACGATCTGGTCAATGCATTCTTCCATACCGTGGAAGTCTTCAAAGGCCGGGTAGCGACGGATCACCTTGTTCGAGAAAATCCGCGACAAGCGCGAATTGGCTGCGGTGTCCACCAGCTCCGGCTCGCCGATCGCCAACAGCAGGCGTTCAGCGGCAGACGCGTAGGCGCTGCGGTCCTTTTTGCACAGTTCGAGATACTCCTGAAGCGAGAGCTCTTCCTGGCGGGTGGACTCGAAGCGTTGTTGGAAGTGGCTAAAAATACTCATGACGTCGTCACCTCGCTCGATACGTGGAGCCGACGCCGGATCAATCAGTCGATGCTGGCAGCCATTGGTGGACACCAATGGCCGTTTTCCCCCCAGAACACCCTGAAACGCTACCGATGACCCGCACGCCGGTGTACCGGCTCTCCCCTGTTTTGGATGGCCTGCGCTTAAGGATAGTTCGGAATCCGGGAGGTCAAGGCGCGATACGAAATTAGTTTGGCCGCGCCGTTCGTCAGAAACGGCGCGAGGCCAAGCGTCACGCGGGGTAGCGGGGTTTGAAAAAAATTATTGCGCGTCGCCTGCGGCAATTTCTGCAGGATAGGTCGCACGCCATAGCTCAAAGCCACCGTCGAGGCTATAGACGTCGGAGAAACCCTGGCTCACCAGGTAGGCGGCCGCGCTTTGGCTGGAGTTGCCGTGGTAGCACGCGACGATGACCGGCGCGTCGAGGTCGGCGGCGCGGATGAAGTCGGCGATGTTGTGGTTGTCCAGGTGCTGGGCACCACTGATGTGGGCAGCGTTGTAGGTTGGCTGGTCGCGGATGTCTACAACCACCGCGCCTTGCTCGCGCAGGGCCTGGGCTTGCTCGGGAGGGATACGTTTGAATTCAGTCATGGCGGGCTCCTTTGGCCTGTATGAAAGCGCGGCTCAGCGCTTTGCCGTGGCCTGCAGTTGTTCGGGAATGGGCGAGTCGCACTGGCAGCTCGAGCGCTCGCCGGTGTCGACATTCATCAGGGTCATCGCGCCGCCCCACACGCAGCCGGTGTCGAGGGCGAATACACCGGGTTCATCGCATTTGCCTTCCAGGGCTGCCCAGTGGCCGAAGATGATCTTCGTTTCACGGGTCTTGCGCTCCTTGTGGGCGAACCAGGGCTTGTAGCCGGGCAGCGCAGTGTCGGCGCCTTCCTTGCTCTTGAGGTCCAGCTTGCCTTCGGCGGTGCAGAAACGCATGCGGGTGAAGTAGTTGGTGATCACCCGCAGGCGCGCGACGCCGGTCAGTTCGTTGTCCCACTTAACGGGTTCGTTGCCGTACATGCCATCCAGGTAAGCGGTGTACAGGTTGTCATCGGCCAGGGCTGCTTCGACTTCACTCGCGCACTTGAGGGCTTTCTTCAGCGTCCACTGGGGTGGAATGCCGGCATGCACCAAGGCGGTGTCGCGGCTCTCGTCGTAGTGCATGAGTTTTTGCCGGCGCAGCCAGTCAAGCAGCTCGGTGCGATCCGGCGCTTCGAGGATTTCCCGCAGGGTATCGCCCTTTTTCAGACGCTCGATGTTATTGCCGGCGGCCAGCAAGTGCAGGTCATGGTTGCCCAGTACGCACACCAGGGAGTCGCGCATGCCATAAAGGAAGCGCAGGGTTTCCAGGGATTGCGGGCCACGGTTGACCAGGTCGCCCACCAGCCACAGGCGATCCTTGGCCGGGTCAAAGGCCACACGCTCGAGCAGGCACTTGAGCGGTTCCAGGCAGCCTTGCAGGTCGCCGACGGCATACGTCGCCATCAGTGCAGGGCTCCAGGCACCGCGAGGCGGAACGGGGCGATGATGGCGTCGAAGTGTTTGCCGTCGTCGGCGAGCATCTGGTAGCTGCCTTGCATGTTGCCGACACGGGAGGTCATGACAGTGCCGCTGCTGTAGGTGTGGCTCTTGCCTGGGGCGATCAGCGGTTGTTGGCCGACCACGCCGGCGCCGCGTACTTCCTCGACCTGGCCGTCACCGTCGGTGATGACCCAGTGGCGCGACAGCAGCTTGGCAGGCAGCTCGCCGTTGTTTTGCACGGTAATGGTGTAGGCGAACGCAAAGCGGTTCTGCTCGGGTTGCGATTGTTCCGCCAGAAAGCGGGTGACGACGCTGACGTCGATCTGATAACGAGGATCGGACATGCAAGAGGCCTTAAAAGCAAAAGCGGGGGAACAGCGGATGCCGGTCAGTCTAGGCCCGTAGGCGCTGGCTTGCCAGCGATGGCGATCGTGAGTGCGCCATCGCCGGCAAGCCGGCTCCTACTATTTATTCAGCCACTGGCGCAGGCTGAATGGCGAGCTGGTCAGCCAGGCGCACGAAGGCGGCCAGGTCCAACTGCTCGGGGCGCAGGCTGCCGTCGACGCCGGCGGCCTCGATTTCAGCGTTGCTGAGCAAAGCCTTCAGCGTATTGCGCAAGGTCTTGCGGCGCTGGTTGAAGGCTTCGCGCACCACGCGCTCCAGCAACTTGTGATCTTTGGCCGGGTGTGGCAACACCGCGTGAGGCACCAGGCGCACGATGGCGGAGTCGACTTTCGGCGGGGGGTTGAACGCGCCAGGTCCGACGTTGAACAGGTGCTCTACGCGGCAATGGTACTGAACCATGATCGACAGGCGACCCCAGTCACCGCCTCCAGGACCCGCTGCCAGGCGCTCGACCACTTCCTTTTGCAGCATGAAGTGCATGTCGCGGATGATGCCGGCGTTGTTCAGCAGGTGAAAAATCAGCGGGGTGGAGATGTTGTATGGCAGGTTGCCGACCACCCGCAGGCTGTTGGGCGCTGCATTGAGGCTGGTGAAGTCGAACTTCAGCGCATCACCCTGGTGCAGGTTGAAATTGGGCATGCCGGCGAACTGCTGGTTGAGGATCGGGATCAGGTCCTTGTCCAACTCAACCACGTCCAGCTGGCCGCCGCTTTTCAGCAGGCCTTGGGTCAGGGCGCCCTGGCCCGGGCCGATTTCCAGCAGGCGGTCTTCGGGCTTGGCATGGATGGAACGCAGGATGCGATCGATCACGCCAGCGTCGTGCAGGAAGTTTTGCCCGAAACGCTTGCGCGCCCGGTGTTGGTAATGCTCGGTCATATACGGGTCTCGGCCATCTGATAGGCGGTTTCCAGGGCCACGTGCAGGCTGCCGGTATCGATCTTGCCGCTGCCTGCGAGGTCCAGGGCGGTGCCATGGTCGACGGAGGTGCGGATGATCGGCAGGCCCAGTGTCACGTTGACCGCGGCGCCGAAGCCTTTGTACTTCAGCACGGGCAGGCCCTGGTCATGGTACATCGCCAGCACTGCGTCGCAGTGCTCCAGATATTTGGGGGTAAACAGAGTGTCGGCAGGCAATGGGCCGCGCAGGTCCATGCCTTCAAGGCGCAGACGCTCCAGGGTTGGTTCGATGATGTCGATTTCTTCATGGCCCAGGTGGCCACCTTCACCGGCGTGGGGGTTGAGCCCACAGACCAGGATGCGTGGTTGGGCGATGCCGAACTTCTGTTGCAGGTCGGCGTGCAGGATGCGTGTTACACGCTCCAGTCGCTCGGGGGTAATGGCGTCGGCAATCTCGCGCAGGGGCAGGTGAGTGGTCACCAGCGCCACCCGCAGGTCGCCCGTTGCCAGCATCATCACCACTTGTTCGGTATGGGTCAGCTCAGCGAGGAATTCGGTATGACCGGAAAAGGCGATGCCTGATTCGTTGATCACACCCTTGTGTACCGGGGCGGTGATCATCCCGGCAAAATCCCCGTCGATGCAGCCCTGGCCGGCACGGGTCAGGGTTTCCAGGACGAAGGCAGCGTTGGCCTTGTCCAGTTGCCCGGCCACGACCTTGGTCGCCAGCGGGGTATCCCATACGTACAGGCTGTTGGCCGGTGCCGGCAGATCAGGCCAGTTGCCCGGGCCCACCGGCAGCAGATCGACAACCACACCCAGCTGCGCGGCCCGCTCAATGAGCAGGTCGCGGCTGGTAATGGCAATCAGGGGGTGTGGCTGGGGGTGCGAGGCGAGCAGCAGGCACAGGTCAGGACCAATGCCGGCCGGCTCGCCGGGTGTCAGTGCGAAACGCTTGGGTGTCACTGGGCTGCCTGGTCGGTGCCTGTTTGGTCGGCACCAGGAAGCTTGTTCTCTACGTAGGCTTCGTCACGGATCTGACGCAACCAGGTTTGCAGCTCTTCGTCGTATTTGCGGTTACGCAGTACGGTCAGGGCTTGCTGCTCGCGGGCCTGGGTGGTGTTGTCAGTGGCGCGACGGCCAAGGACTTCCAGCACGTGCCAGCCGTATTGGGTCTTGAACGGCTTGGACAGCACGCCTTGCGGGGTCTTGGCCATGACGTCCTGGAACTCTGGAACCAGTGCCTTCGGATCGATCCAGTTCAGATCGCCGCCGTTAAGCGCCGAACCCGGGTCTTCGGAATAGCTCTTCGCCAGTTCGCCGAAGTCTTCGCCCGCTTCGATGCGGTCATAGAGCTTCTGGGCCAGTTCCTTGGTTTGGGCTTCGGTACGGATCTCGCTTGGCTTGACCAGGATGTGACGAACGTGAACTTCGTCCTTCATCTGGGCTTCTTCGCCACCGCGCTTGCCGAGCAACTTGAGGATGATGAAACCGCCAGGCGTACGGGCAGGCTGGGTGATGCCACCAACTTCCATGGCACTCAGCTCGCGGTCGAACGGTGGTGGCAGTTGCGCGGCTTTACGCCAGCCCATGTCACCGCCTTCGAGGGCGTTGTCGCTGCCGGACTGGGCAATGGCCATCTGGGCAAAGTCGGCACCTTGCTTGAGACGGTCATAGATAGCCTGGGTTTTCGCTGCGGCAGCATTGAGCTGTTCAGCGTTGGCGCTGTCTGGCGTAGGCACCAGGATGTTCGCCAGGTGCAGTTCTTCGGAAAGCTGCATCTTGCCAAGGTCGGAGGCGAGGAAGTTCTTCACTTCCTGCTCGGACACCTGAATCCGTTCGGCCACGCGACGCTGACGTACACGGCTGATGATCATTTCCCGGCGAATCTGGTCACGGGCGTCCTCATAGGACAGGCCGTCGTGAGCCAGGGCTGCGCGGAACTGATCAACACTCATGTTGTTGCGCTGGGCGATGGTGCCGACAGCCTGGTTCAATTCTTCGTCGCTGATACGGATACCGGAGCGATCGCCGATCTGCAGTTGCAGGTTTTCAACGATCAGGCGTTCAAGCACCTGCTGGTCCAGCACGCTGGTCGGCGGTACGCCGCCGCCACGCTTGGCGATGGTTTGCTGAACTTCCTTGACCCGTTGGTCCAGTTGGCTCTGCATGATCACGTCGTTATCGACGATGGCCACTACCTTGTCCAGCGGTTGAACCGCAGCGTGAGCTGCGGCGGTACCCAGGAACAGCGCGCCCAGCATCAGCGGGCGCAGACAATCAGAAAGCTTGGTCTTCACGTTCACGATAACCTTCAATGCCTTTGTCGAGGAAGCTCTCTACCTTGGCGCCGGTCAGGCCGCCGAGTCCTTTAAGGACGATCTGGAAGAAGAGCCCGTGGTCACCCTTTTCGTTCAGCGGGGCGATCTGGCTGTATTCGTCGTTGGAAACCCAGTAACGGTTGATGACGCGCAGTTTCCAGCAGCAGTTGTCGTACTCGAAACCACCGAAGGCTTCCAGGGTACGGTTGCGGGCATAGTCATACTGCCAGCGGGTGATCAGGTTCCACTGCGGAACGATCGGCCACATCATCGAGAAGTCGTGTTGCTGGATTTTGTAGTAATCCTTCACGAAGTTGTCGGTGCCCGGAGTGCCGTAGTCACCACCAAACTGCCATTTGCCGGTCAGCTGGTTGTACACCACCTGGTCGTTGCGATAGCGGTAGCCGACGTTGATAACCTTGTTCGGGTTGTCTTCCGGCTGATAGTGGAACATCGCGCTGCCGGAGCGTGGGCTGTGGCTTTCCGGGTCCCAGTTGTAATCGGCAGTGGCGCGCCAGTCACGGTTGAAGCGGAACTCGTAGTCCAGGGCGATTGGCGAAACATCAGACTGTGCGTCCGCACGGTCCGAGGCCAGGATGCCCGGCAGTTGAACTTCGCGGTTCTTGAAGTACACGGCCTCGCCGATGCTGACGCGTTGGCGTTCGAAGCCGTTTTCTTCGATCCAGCGGCTGGTCACGCCCAGGGACAGTTTGTTCTCGTCGCCGATGCGGTCAGTACCGCTGAAGCGGTTGTCACGGAACAGCGACGCGTAGCTGAACGAGTACTCACCGCTGTCGAATACCGGGATATCGCTCTGGTCCTTGTTCGGTACATACAGGTAGTACGCACGAGGCTCCAGAGTTTGACGGTAGTCTTTGCCGAACAAGTTGGTGTTGCGGTCGAAGTACAGGCCGCTGTCGATGCTGGCAATCGGAATTGCACGGTCTTGCGAGCTTTTGAAGGTGCCACCGGCATAAGGGTTGGCTGCAGTTGACGCGGCTTGCGCTGCGATAATCTGGTTTTTGCCGATGCTGTCCAAATCAAGATCGTACTTGGTATAGACGTACTTCAACTTTGGCGTAATAAAACCGTAGGTCCAGTTCATCGGGTAGTCGACTGCCGGCGCAACGTTCAGGCGAGTACCGTTTGCACGGGTCAGGCCGGTTACGTAGGTGTCGAGCCGCGGCGATACGAGCCCGTTTTCATCCGTGAAGCTTCCGTTCTCCAAGTCCCGATCAAAGCGTACGGCTTCGGTCTCGTAGGTGAAGTTCACCCCGCCTGGATGGTACGGCAGCGTGCCGTTGAAGGTGATCTGTGGCAAGCGGTCATACGGCGTGATCTGGGAGATCGTTGCCAGCTGGTACGCCTGCAGGTTCAGCTTCGCCTGGAAGGTATCACCGCGGTAGGTCACCGAACCTTGCTGGTTCACGTAGTCCTGGCTCTTGATCCCTTCCTGATAGGACTTCAGATCCTGGAAGTAATAAGGGTCGCTGATGTTGGTGTAGTCGACCTGAGTCAGTACACGCGAGTCCAGCCCGCCCTTGTGCTGCCAGTTGATCATGTAGCGATCTTTTTCGTAGTCGGTCTGGCCTTTACGCTCGCTGCTGTCGTCGTTCAGGTACGCGCCGCCGAACTGGCCTTCGCTGGACTTGGTGAGGTAGCGGAATTCGCCTTCCATCAACAGGCCGCGCTTGGTCATGTATTGCGGGTACAACGTGGCGTCGTAGTTTGGCGCCAGGTTGAAGTAGTACGGCGTAACCAACGTGAAGCCAGTCTCGCCACCGGTGCTGAAGCTCGGCGGCAGGAAGCCGGATTGACGACGGTTGTCGATCGGGAAGTAGATGTACGGGGTGTAAAGGATCGGAATGTCCTTGACCCGCAACGTCACGTTGGTCGCGGTACCGAAACCGGTGGCCGGGTTGAGCGTGATGTTGTTGCCCTTGAGCTGCCAGGCGTTGCTGTTCGGCTCGCAGGTGGTGTACGTACCGTCCTTGAGACGGATGATCGCGTTTTCGGCACGCTTGGCGTACAGGGCGTTACCGCGGATGCGCGATTTGTGCATCACGTATTCGGCGTTGTCGACCTTGGCGGCGCCGGTGTCCAGCTGGACTTCAGCATGGTCGCCCACCAGCAGGGCACCGTTGTCGCGCAGACGGACGTTGCCGTTCAGCTCGCCACGGTTCTCGGCCTGGTACAGGTTGGCCTCGTCGGCCTCGACCTGCATGCTGCCCTGGCGCATGACGACGTCACCGGCCAGGGAAGCAACTTGTTGTTCCTGCTCGTAACGAGAGACCTTGGCGCCGATGAAGGTCGGCGCGTCGCTCTTGTTCGTCTTGTCGTTCATGCCAGGACGGATCGGCTCGATGTACGCGCCGGAGCAGTACGGGCCGGTTTCGGCCAGTTGTGCGGCGGTGAGCTTCTCGCGAGGGACCCAGTCCAGGTGGCTGTAGTCGGCGCTGCGCGAACGCAGGCCGCGGCCCTTGGCTTCGGTGACCAGAGCGGTCTGCGGCACGGCCTCGGCGGCGCCGCCGGACTCGCCTTGCGGCGTGCCACTGGCAGAGCTGACGGCACTGCCGTCATGCACCGGGCGCGGTGGCAGCGGGGCTGCGGCCGTTTTCGGCGCGCAATCCCAGGCACCCGAAGCAGAGACTGAGCAGTCATACTGTTCCGCGGCGACCACGAATGAGGTGGCGAAAGGTTGCATGGCCAGCAGACTGCCGGTTACCAGCAACGGAAATTTTCTACGAAACGCGGGGGATTTCAATGCCATCTTATTAGTCCGGGCTTCCTGCGTGCCATCTGCCCGCGGTGTGGGCCGCACGCCTCTCGATGGTCTGAAAAAGATGCGTGATAATAAAGCATGACCCGCTTGACGGCTAGCGCCGTCGGAGACCCTTGTAATGCCCGACCAAGATCTACGTTTGCAACAGCTGAAAGTCTGGCTTGATGAGCAATTGCCAGGCCTCTTTACCACCCAGGGCTGGGGTGTCGTACCCCCGGCCACGTTGACTGCGGCCAGCAGTGACGCGAGTTTCAGGCGTTACTTCCGGTGGGAGGGAGGAGGTCGCAGTTTTGTCGTGATGGACGCTCCACCCCCCCAGGAAAACTGCAAACCTTTCGTCGATATCGCTCATTTACTCGGTCAATCGGGAATAAATGTTCCGAAAATTTATGCGCAAGATCTGCTTCGCGGCTTTCTTTTGCTGAACGACCTGGGGAAAAAAACCTATCTGGACGTGATTACGGCTGAAAATGCCGATCAATTGTTCGCCGATGCCATCGACGCATTGCTGGCTTTCCAGCAATTGCCGATGGAAGCCCCGTTGCCCAGTTATGACGTCGCGCTGTTGCGTCGGGAGCTGGAATTGTTTCCTGAATGGTACGTTCGCCGGGAGCTGGGCATCGAGTTTGACGCCCGGCAGCTTGGCCTGTGGCAACGCGTCAGCGAACACCTGATTGACAGCGCCCTGGCCCAGCCCAAGGTCCTGGTGCATCGCGACTATATGCCGCGCAATCTGATGATCAGCGAGCCGAATCCCGGCGTGCTGGACTTCCAGGATGCGGTCTACGGCCCGGTGACCTACGACATCACGTGCCTGTTCAAGGACGCCTTCCTCAGTTGGCCGCAGGCCCGCGTGCGGGAATGGCAGCGCGGTTACTGGCAGCGCGCCGGCGCGCTGGGTATCCCGGTGCAGGCGGACTTCGAGGAGTTCCTGCGGGCCAGCGACCTGATGGGCGTGCAGCGTCACCTCAAGGTGATCGGCATCTTTGCGCGCATCTGCCACCGCGATGGCAAGCCGCGCTACCTGGCGGACGTGCCGCGCTTCTTCGCTTATATAGAGGCGGTGCTCGCGGACCGGCCAGAGTTGAGCGAACTGGGTGAATTGCTGGCGAGCCTGCGCGTCGAGGCGGTGGTATGAAGGCCATGATCCTGGCCGCCGGCAAAGGTGAGCGGATGCGCCCGCTGACCTTGCACACGCCCAAGCCGCTGATCCAGGCCGGCGGCAAGCGCCTGATCGAGTACCACCTCGAGGCGCTGGCGAAAGCAGGCTTTACCGAGATCGTCATCAATCATGCGTGGCTCGGCCAGCAGATCGAAGGCTATCTGGGCGATGGCTCGCAGTACGGCGTACGCATCCAGTATTCGGCCGAAGGCGAACCGCTGGAAACCGGTGGCGGGATCTTCAAGGCCTTGCCGCTGTTGGGGAACGAACCGTTCCTGGTGGTCAATGGCGACATCTGGACCGACTACGACTTCGCCAGCCTCCACCAGCCACTGAATGGGCTGGCCCACCTGGTGATGGTCGACAACCCGCCGCACCATCCGTCCGGTGGTGATTTCTACCTGAAGGACGGCGCGCTTCATGATGCCGCCGCCGGTGCCGATAACCTGACCTTCAGTGGCATTTCCGTACTCCACCCCCAGCTGTTCGCGGGTTGCAGTGCGGGTGCCTTCAAGCTGGCGCCGCTGTTGCGTGACGCCATGGCGAAAGGGTTGGTGACGGGGGAACACATGAACGGACGCTGGATCGATGTCGGGACGCTGGAGCGTCTGGCGCAAGTCGAAACCCTGCTGACAGCGGGGCACTAGGATGTTGTGGCCAGGGACTCTGATTGGAGCCGGGGCGGGCTTTGCCATTGCCAGCATTCCGGGGGCCATGTTGGGCGCACTGCTGGGCCAGGCGCTGGACCGGCGCCTGGAACTGCAAAGCTGGGCCCAGTTACGCGAGCGCCTTGGCGGCCGGCCGGCGTTGCGCAATGACGAACTGCTGTTCGTGTTGCTCGGTCGCCTGGCCAAGAGCAACGGCCGGGTGGTGGACGGGCATATCCAGCAGGCGCGCCAGGAAATGCGCTGGCTGGACATGGCCGAGCCGGCCCAGCGCCGTGCGATTGCCGCGTTCAATCGAGGTAAATCCGGCTCGGACCGGGTACGCAGTTACCTGGGCGTGCTCAAGGCCCAGCCCCATGCGGCGGAAGGTGTGCTGCGTGCCTGTTGGCGCATGGCCTGGGCGGACGGCAAGGCCAGTACGGCCGAGCGCGAGTTGATTGAACAATGGGGCAAATGGCTGGGTTGGACGGTCCAGCAGATCCAGGCGCTGGCGGCTGACTATGAGCCGGAGCGCAAGCCGTTGGCCAATCGTGGCGGGGCTTATCAGGAGGCGTTGCGGATTCTGGGGGTGACGTCGACCACCGAACCTTCGGTGATCAAGCGCGCTTACCGGCGCCTGCTGAGCCGGCACCACCCGGACAAGATTGCCGGCAGTGGCGCCAGTCCAGCCCAGGTGCGGGAGGCGACCGAACGTACCCGCGAGCTGCACAACGCCTACGCGCTGATTCGCGAAAGGCGAGACTTTCGCTAACAGAATCATCAGGCGCTGCTTTTTTATGGTGTAAACCGGATCAATTGTGGGAGCGGGCTTGCTCGCGAATGCGGTGAGTCAGTCACTGCATCTGTTACTGATCCACCGCATTCGCGAGCAAGCCCGCTCCCACATTTTGTTCTCCAGTGTTTTTGAGATTTACGATCAGTCTCCGGGATTTTGCGGGCTCAGCCACCCGCGAATCCGCCGGTACAGCTGCTCTTGCCCTGCCTGGCTGTTATCGGGGAGGGCCTTCAACGACACCTGCTTGTAGCTGTCATTCTTCAAACGCTTGCTGGCCTGGGAACGTTCCTGGGCCGCTTTGCGTGCCTGGGCGTTGTCCTGGTAGAAAAAGTCTGCCGTGGCCAGCTTCAGTTTCGGTGCCAGTTGTTGCAGGTCCGGGGCACGGCCCGCCGGGGTCTGCGCGGCCACCATGACAAATTTCTGCACCTGCGCCGGTTGTTTTTCACTCAGGTAACGCGCGGCCCACCAGGCGCCGGTGCCGTGGCCGAGCAATACGACGCTGCGGGCATTCTGGGTCTGGGCGAAGGCGAGGGCGGCGTCAATGCGCGCGAAGATTCGCGTGGCGTCGGTCTTGTCTTGTTCATCGGTGCCGGGAACCACGGCCGGGTCAGTGCCTTCCGCTTCGGCGCTGGCGGCTTGCTCCACGGGTTTGGCGACGGTGCTGGCGTCTTTGCTGCTGGTCTCCACGGTCGCCTTGGGCGATTCGATGACGCGGGGTGGCAAGGTGTCCAGGGTCAGGTCCGGCAGCGACAAGCTCAGGGTGCCCCAGGAGGCGTCCGGCAATTTCTTGCGCAACGGCGCGATTGCTTGAGGCCAGTCAGCACTTTCGCCGTTGCCCGGGACGATAATCACCACGCCTTCAGGCTCACCGCTGTTGGCCGGCTTCCACAAAGCCAGGAAAGAATCGCTGCCCGCCTGCAACTGTTGTTGTTCCTGCTGCGGGATTTGTCGTTCCAGGGCGTTGGCTTCTTCCTGGCTGCGCTCCGGCAAGGGCTGGCGCACCACTGGCTTTTCCGGGGCGGGAGCGGGAGTGTCGGCGGCCTCGACACAAAAGGCGCTGGTAAACAGCAGCGACAGGCACAATGCTGGCAGTGCCGAGCGGTGGGAAAGTGGCATCGTTGATTTCCGGCCAGAAGTGATTCCGGCAGCCTAATGGGTTGGTCAGTATTTGTCAGTGATATGAGACGTGGATCATGGGTTTTCGCTACCTGCTGGTTATCGGCTGTATATGCTTTCCCTTGATTGCGGGCGCCGTGCCTGCGCCTGCCACTCACCAGGCGCAGCTCGATGCCGGCCAGCGCGAATGGCTCGAACAGCATCCCGACCTGCGGGTCGGGCTGGTGTTACAGGCGCCTTATGCCCAATACGATCGGCGCTTGCAGCGGCTGTCCGGGGCCAACGTCGAATTGATGCAGTGGCTGGCCAAGGCGCTGAATATCGAACTGACCTGGCGCAACTTTCCCAATCAGGAGCAACTGGAGGCGGCGGTGCGTGACGGCGAGGTCGACCTTGCCCCCGGCCTGCTGCAAACCCCGGCCGGCCTGCGCCTGTGGTTGTTCTCCGATCCGTATATGCGGGTGCCCCAGCACATTGTCGGGGTTCGTGATGGCAGCACCGCAGTCGACCTGGAGAAACTCGACGACCAATCCCGCGTCGCCGTGCGCATGCCCAGCGCAGTGGCGGATTACCTGCGCAGCACCTACCCGAGCCTCAACCTGCAAGGCGTGCCCATGGAGCGCCAGGCCCTGCAATTGCTGGTGAGCCAGCAGGCGCGGTATGCGGTGGTGGATGAGGCGCAATTGAGCCGGTTGTCGGGCGAAACCGAGTTCGCCGGCCTTGCCGTGGTCGGCGATATCGGCCTGCCGCAATTGCTGCGGGTGGCCACGCGGCGCGACTGGCCCGAGCTGGCCGATATCATGCAAAGCGGCTTGCGCGCGATTCCCGCTCGTGATCTGGACCAGTTGCACAGCCGCTGGCTGCAGCCCAAATACCCACGGGTGACCGAGTCCCCCGGCTTCTGGCAAAACCTCACGTTGCTGCTGGGCCTGCTATTGCTCGCCAGCCTGGCCGTGGTGTTCTGGCAGCGCCGCCAGCAACGCGGCCTGGAGCATAATCTGCTGGCCGCCCGCGAAGAAAGCGCCGCCCGCGCCGCCGGTGCCGAAGCCTTGCGCCTGACCCAGTTCTCCATCGACCAAAGCACCGTCGGTATCCTCTGGGTCAATTGGGACAGCCATGTGCGCTACGCCAATCAGGCGGCGGAAACCATGCTCGGCTACGCCCCCGGCGCCCTGATCGAACGCCCGCTGATCGAATTCGACCCGACGCTGACCATGGACCGCTGGCTCAACCTGTGGAAGCGCGCCCGGGCCAGCGAAGACGGGCCACAGAGTTTTGCCACCAATTGCCTGCGCGCCGATGGCAGCGTATTGCCAGCCGATGTGTCCCTGAGTTTCCTGCGCTTTGCCGACGGCGAATACCTGGTGGTCTACCTCAACGATGTCACCGAGCGTCGCCGGGCCCTCGCGGCGTTGCAGGAAAGTGAGGCGCGGCTGCAAGGGATCGCCGCCAATGTGCCGGGGCTGGTGTTTCGCCTGGAGCGCTTGCCGCGCAGCGAGGCGATCGAGTTTGCCTACATCAGCCAGGGCAGCGAGGGCCTGGTGGGGTACGCGCCGGAAGTGCTCAGCCATCCGGCCATGGGCATTCGCAGCCTGGTGCATCCCGACGACCGCGCCAGTTATCACCGCACCCAAGACCAGGCCATCGAGACGGAGAGCAACTGGGCCTGGCAGGGCCGCATCCTGACCCGCCTGGGCGAGCAGCGCTGGGCCGATATCAAGGCCGTGACCCGGCGCCTGGAAGACGGCGCCGTGGTTTGGGACGGAATTGTCTGGGACATCAGCGAGAGCAAGCGCATCGAGCTGGAGCTGGACGCCTCCCGCGCGCAATTGCGGGAATTGTCGGCCCACCTGGAAACCGTGCGCGAGGAAGAGAAGGCCCGCATCGCCCGGGAAGTGCACGACGAGTTGGGGCAGATGCTCACCGTGCTCAAGCTGGAGACCTCGATGTGCGAGCTGACCTACGCGCAACTGGATCCCGGCCTGCACGAGCGGCTGAACAGCATGAAGCGCCTGATCGCCCAACTGTTCCAACTGGTGCGCGACGTGGCTACTGCCCTGCGCCCGCCGATTCTCGACGCCGGGATTGCCTCGGCAATCGAATGGCAAGCCCGGCGTTTCGAGGCCCGCACGCAGATTCCGTGCCTGGTGCAGGTGCCGGATAATCTGCCGGCGCTGAGCGACGCCAAGGCCATCGGCCTGTTCCGCATCCTGCAAGAGGCACTGACCAATGTGATGCGCCATGCCCAGGCGCATACTGTCGAGCTGACGCTGGTGGTGGAGGGCGCGCACTTGCGCCTGACCATCAGCGACGACGGTGCAGGTTTCGTCCAGGCTCCCGGGCGCCCGGTATCGTTTGGCCTGGTTGGCATGCGCGAGCGGGTGCTGATCATGGGCGGGCAGTTGAGCCTGGACAGCGCATTGGGCGAAGGCACCACCCTGAGTGTGACGGTGCCGCTGGATTGATAACCAAAAGAAGAGGACATCCACAGTGATCCGTGTACTGGTAGCTGAAGACCACACCATCGTTCGCGAAGGCATCAAGCAACTGATCGGCCTGGCCAAGGACCTGCTGGTGGTGGGCGAGGCGAGCAATGGCGAGCAGTTGCTGGAAACCCTGCGCCACGTGCCTTGCGAGGTGGTGTTGCTGGACATCTCGATGCCTGGCGTCAACGGCCTGGAAGCCATCCCGCGGATCCGTGCGCTGAACAATCCCCCGGCGATCCTGGTGCTGTCGATGCACGACGAAGCGCAAATGGCCGCCCGTGCGCTGAAGGTCGGTGCCGCCGGCTATGCCACCAAGGACAGCGACCCGGCGCTGCTGCTGACCGCGATCCGCAAGGTCGCGGCGGGCGGGCGGTACATCGACCCGGACCTGGCCGACCGCATGGTCTTCGAAGTCGGCCTCACCGATTCCCGCCCATTGCACTCGTTGTTGTCGGAGCGCGAGTTCTCGGTATTCGAGCGCCTGGCCCAGGGCGCCAACGTCAACGACATTGCCCAGCAGTTGGCGTTGAGCAGCAAGACCATCAGTACCCACAAGGCGCGCCTGATGCAAAAGCTCAATATCACCTCCCTGGCGGAACTGGTGAAGTACGCCATGGAGCACAAACTCCTATAGCGGCATACCTGTTTGCGACTACCTGCCGAGCGTCGCGCTGCCCGGTCTTGCTGCTTGTAGCGTAGGGTTTGTAACTGCTCTGTTCTATCCCCGCCATCCGTGTAGGGCAATCCCTACCCCAAACCTTCCATCCTGCTGATGCCAATCTCTCCGGGCCCCCGATTTGCGCGGCCTTGCCCTGGGACTACGCTTGTTCCACGGCAGTCCAAAACAAAAAGGTGCGGGTATGAGCGAGGTGGATTCAAATGATGTGCTGGTCAGCTTTCGTGGCGTGCAGAAGAGCTACGACGGCGAGAACCTGATCGTCAAAGACCTCAACCTGGAGATTCGCAAGGGCGAGTTCCTGACCCTGCTCGGGCCGTCCGGGTCTGGCAAGACCACCAGCCTGATGATGCTCGCCGGTTTTGAAACCCCCACCGCCGGCGAGATCCAGCTGGCCGGCCGCTCCATCAACAACGTTCCGCCCCACAAGCGCGACATCGGCATGGTGTTCCAGAACTACGCGCTGTTCCCGCACATGACCGTCTCCGAGAACCTGGCGTTTCCGCTCTCTGTACGCGGCCTGAGCAAGACCGACATCAGCGAGCGGGTCAAGCGTGTACTGAGCATGGTCCAGCTCGATGCCTTCGCCCAGCGCTACCCGGCGCAACTCTCCGGTGGCCAGCAGCAGCGGGTGGCCCTGGCCCGGGCGCTGGTGTTCGAGCCACAGCTGGTGCTGATGGACGAACCCCTCGGCGCCCTCGACAAGCAACTGCGCGAACACATGCAGATGGAGATCAAGCACCTGCACCAGCGCCTCGGCGTGACGGTGGTGTACGTGACCCACGACCAGGGCGAAGCACTGACCATGTCCGACCGGGTGGCGGTGTTCCACCAGGGCGAGATCCAGCAGATCGCTGCCCCGCGCACCTTGTACGAAGAACCGAAAAACACCTTCGTCGCCAACTTCATCGGCGAGAACAACCGCCTCAATGGCCGCCTGCACAGCCACACCGGCGACCGCTGCGTGGTCGAACTGGCGCGCGGCGAAAAGGTCGAGGCGCTGGCGGTGAACGTCGGCCAGGTCGGCGGCCCGGTGACCCTGTCGGTGCGCCCCGAGCGCGTCAGCCTGAATGGCTCCAGTGAAAGCTGCGTCAACCGATTCTCCGGGCGCGTGGCCGAGTTCATCTACCTGGGCGACCACGTGCGGGTGCGCCTGGAAGTCTGCGGCAAGACCGATTTTTTTGTGAAACAACCGATCGCCGAGCTGGACACAGCCCTGGCGGTCGGCGACGTGGTACCGATTGGCTGGCAAGTCGAGCACGTTCGCGCACTCGACCCACTTCTAGAGGCGAATTGATCGCCCCCTTGCTTCACCAACCTCGCACGTGGAGAGAACAACAATGTTGAGATCCCTGAAATATTCCGCCCTGGCTCTGAGCTTGATGGGCGCGACACAGGCCATGGCAGGCCCTGATTTGACGGTGGTGTCCTTTGGTGGCGCGAACAAGGCGGCGCAGGTCAAGGCCTTCTATGCACCGTGGGAAAGCGCGGGCAACGGCAAGATCGTCGCCGGTGAATACAACGGTGAAATGGCCAAGGTCAAGGCCATGGTCGACACCAAGAGCGTGTCCTGGGACCTGGTGGAAGTGGAGTCGCCGGAACTGTCCCGTGGCTGTGACGAAGACATGTTCGAGCCCCTGGACCCGAAACTGTTCGGCAACCCGGGCGACTACGTGAAGGGCGCGATCCAGCCGTGCGGCGTGGGTTTCTTCGTGTGGTCCACGGTGCTGGCCTACAACGCCGACAAACTGAAAGCACCGCCAGGCGGCTGGGCCGATTTCTGGGACACCAAGAAATTCCCGGGCAAACGCGGCCTGCGCAAGGGCGCCAAGTACACCCTGGAATTCGCCTTGATGGCTGACGGTGTGGCGCCGAAGGATGTGTACAAGGTGCTGGCCGGCAAAGATGGCCAGGACCGTGCGTTCAAGAAGCTCGATGAGCTCAAGCCGTATATCCAGTGGTGGGAAGCGGGCGCCCAACCGCCGCAGTACCTCGCTTCTGGCGACGTGGTGATGAGTTCTGCCTACAACGGCCGGATCGCTGCCGTGCAGAAAGAAAGCAATTTGAAAGTGGTGTGGAACGGCGGGATCTACGATTTCGACGCCTGGGCCATTCCAAAAGGCCTGGCCAAGGACCGTGCTGACGCGGCGAAGAAGTTCATCGCCTTCTCGGTGCAGCCGCAGCAGCAGAAGACCTATTCGGAAAACATCGCCTACGGCCCGGCCAATACCCAGGCGGTACCGTTGCTGGCGAAGGACATCCTGAAAGACATGCCGACTACCCCGGAAAACATCGCCAACCAGGTGCAGATCGACGTGAGCTTCTGGGCGGATAACGGTGAGCAACTGGAGCAGCGCTTCAATTCCTGGGCTGCCAAGTAACCACCGCACCCAGGGTGGATGGGCTTTTTGTGGCGAGGGGGCTTGTCCCCCGTTGGGCTGCGAAGCGGCCCCAAAACCAGCCACCGCGGGCAGTCTAATAAACCACAGTGGCTTTACTGGGGCTGCTGCGCAGCCCAACGGGGGACAAGCCCCCTCGCCACAGGTGTGGGCCTTCACAGGTCTGCATTCTTTTTTACGATCCGGAGTTCGCCATGGCCCTCGCCATTCCCAGCCCCACCCTGAAACAGCGCCTGGCGCGTGCCGAGCGGCTCAACCGCTGGAAGGCCCAGGCCCTGATCGCGCCATTGGTGGTGTTTTTGCTGCTGGTGTTCCTGGTACCGATTGTGGCGCTGCTCTACAAAAGCGTCGGCAACCCGGAAGTGGTGGGCGGCCTGCCGCGCACGGTGGTGGCGGTGACGGCCTGGGACGGTCGTGGCTTGCCGGGCGAGCCGGTGTATCAAGCCATCAGCGAGGACCTGGGCGAAGCCCGGAAAAACTCGACCCTGGGCGACCTCTCCAAACGCTTGAACATGGAACTGGCGGGCTATCGCAGCCTGCTGACAAAAACCGCGCGGGCGCTGCCGTTCACCGAAGCGCCTGCCTCCTATAAAGAAGCGCTGGAAAACCTCGACGAACGCTGGGGCGACCCGGCGTACTGGCAGGCGATCCGGCGCAACACCAGCAGCCTCACGCCATACTACTTGCTGGCCGCCGTCGATCACCGCATCGACGACCTCGGCGAAATCGCCCCGGCCACCCCGGACCAGGCGATCTACCTCGATATCTTCGCCCGTACGTTCTGGATGGGCCTGGTCATCACCGTGTGCTGCCTGCTGCTGGCCTATCCGTTGGCTTACCTGCTGGCCAACTTGCCGGCGCGGCAAAGCAATTTGCTGATGATCCTGGTGCTGCTGCCGTTCTGGACCTCGGTGCTGGTGCGCGTGGCGGCCTGGATCGTGTTGCTGCAGTCCGGCGGCTTGATCAACAGCGCGCTGATGGGCATGGGGCTGATCGATAAACCCGTCGAGTTGGTGTTCAACCGGCTCGGCGTCTACATCTCCATGGTGCACATTCTGCTGCCCTTCATGATTTTGCCGATCTACAGCGTGATGAAAGGCATCTCGCCCACCTACATGCGGGCGGCAATCTCCCTGGGCTGCCACCCATTCGCCAGCTTCTGGCGCGTGTACTTCCCGCAGACCTACGCAGGCGTTGGTGCCGGCTGCCTGTTGGTGTTCATTTTGGCGATTGGCTACTACATCACCCCGGCCTTGCTGGGCAGCCCGAACGACCAGATGGTCAGCTACTTCGTGGCCTTCTACACCAACACCAGCATCAACTGGGGCATGGCCACGGCCTTGGGCGGCTTGTTGCTGCTGGCCACCGTGGTGCTGTACCTGATCTACAACTGGCTGGTGGGCGCCAGCCGCCTGCGCCTGAGCTAAGGAGACCGTTGCGATGCTGAGCCCTTATATGTCGCCCGTGGAACGGGTCTGGTTCTACAGCTTGCGGATCCTCTGCGGCCTGATCCTGTTGTTCCTGATCTTGCCGGTGCTGGTGATCATCCCGCTGTCGTTCAACAGTGGAAGTTTCCTGGTCTACCCGCTGCAAGGTTTCTCGCTGCACTGGTACCAGGATTTCTTCGGTTCGGCGGAATGGATGCGCGCCCTGAAGAACAGCATCATCGTGGCTCCGGCGGCTACAGTGCTGGCGATGGTGTTCGGCACGCTGGCGGCGATTGGCCTGACCCGGGGGCACTTTCCCGGCAAGGCGCTGGTGATGGCCCTGGTGATTTCGCCGATGGTAGTGCCCGTGGTGATTATCGGTGTGGCCAGTTACCTGTTCTTCGCGCCGCTGGGCCTGGGCAACAGCTTCTTCTCGCTGATCGTGGTGCACGCGGTGCTGGGCGTGCCGTTTGTGATCATCACCGTGTCGGCGACCTTGCAGGGGTTCAACCATAACCTGGTGCGGGCGGCGGCCAGCCTGGGCGCGTCACCGCTGACGGCGTTTCGTCGGGTGACCTTGCCATTGATTGCCCCGGGGGTGATCTCCGGGGCGCTGTTCGCCTTTGCCACCTCGTTCGATGAAGTGGTGGTGACGCTGTTCCTTGCCGGGCCCGAGCAGGCAACCTTGCCCCGGCAGATGTTCAGCGGCATCCGTGAAAACCTCAGCCCTACCATTGCCGCCGCAGCGACCTTGTTGATCGCGTTCTCGGTGGTGCTGTTGCTGACCCTGGAATGGCTGCGCGGGCGTAGCGAGAAACTGCGTACGGCCCAGGTCTAAAGCCAAACAGAGATCAAAATGTGGGAGCGAGCAAGCCCGCTCCCACATTGGGTTTGTGTCTATTCAGTAGCTGAATGCAAGACAACCAGCCCAAGTCAGCTAGTCTTGTGCCAGCCCATAACTGATAAGAGGCCGCGCACATGAGTACTTCCTCATTCAAGATCGCCCACAAACTGCTCACCGGCCCAGGCGCCATCGAGCAACTGGCCGCCGAGCTGACGCGGCTGGATGTCGACAACCCGCTGATTGTCACCGATGCGGCACTGGTCAAATCCGGCACCGTGGCGCTGGCGCTGGAACACCTGGGCGAACGGACCTACGAGATTTTCGACCGCGTGCTGCCCGACCCGGAAATCGCCATCGTCGAGGACTGCATGCGCGTCTACCGCGAAGGCGGGCATGACGGCCTGATCGGCGTCGGCGGCGGCAGTGCCATCGACATCGCCAAGAGCGTGGCGGCCTACGCCGGTTACCACGGCGCCCTGGCCGACCTGTTCGGCGTGGACCAGGTGCCGCGCAAAGGCCCGCCGCTGATCGCGATTCCCACCACCGCCGGCACCGGTTCGGAGGTGACCAACGTGGCGATTCTGTCGGACAAGGTCGCGCAACTGAAAAAAGGCATCGTCAGTGATTACCTGCTGCCGGACGTGGCCCTGATCAGCCCGCAGATGACCCTGACTTGCCCGCGCAGCGTCACCGCCGCCAGTGGGGTGGACGCATTGGTGCACGCCATCGAATCCTACCTGTCGCTGAATGCCTCGCCGATCACCGATGCACTGGCCATCGGGGCGATCAAACTGATTGCCAAGGCGTTGCCCAAGGCCTACGCCAACCCCGCCAACCTTGAGGCCCGGGACGACATGGCCACCGCCAGCCTGATGGCCGGGATGGCGTTCGGGAATGCCGGCGTGGGCGCGGTGCATGCGTTGGCCTACCCGTTGGGCGGGCGTTTCAACATCGCCCACGGCGTAAGCAACGCCTTGCTGCTGCCCTACGTGATGCACTGGAACAAGCTGGCGTGTGTGGAGCGCATGCAGGAGATAGCCGAGGCCATGGGCGTGAATATCACGGGGTTGAGTGCGGTGGATGCCGCCGACCAGGCCGTCGATGCGATGACGCGACTGTGTGCCGCAGTCGAGATTCCGTCCGGCCTGCGCAGCTTCGGTGTGCCTGAAGACGCGATCCCGGCCATGGCGGTAGAAGCGGCGGGGATCGAGCGGCTGATGCGCAACAATCCGCGCAAGCTCAGCGCCGCTGATATCGAGAAAATCTACCGGGCAGCTTATTAACCATTGAGCGAGGTCACGGTGCGCGCGGCAAAGCATGAGGTATACAATGCGCGCCATCGTGATTTAGCTCAAAAAGGTGCGTCATGCAGCCCTTCGTCATTGCTCCATCGATTCTCTCCGCCGACTTCGCCCGCCTGGGCGAGGAAGTGGACAAGGTGTTGGCCGCCGGTGCCGACTTCGTTCACTTCGATGTCATGGACAACCACTATGTGCCGAACCTGACCATTGGTCCGATGGTCTGTGCCGCCCTGCGTAAATACGGCGTGACCGCGCCTATCGATGCGCACTTGATGGTCAGCCCGGTGGACCGCATCGTCGGTGACTTCATCGAAGCCGGCGCGACCTACATCACCTTCCACCCGGAAGCCACGTTGCACGTGGACCGCACCCTGCAACTGATCCGCGAGGGCGGTTGCAAGGCGGGCCTGGTGTTCAACCCGGCCACTCCGCTGAGCGTGCTTGAGTACGTGATGGACAAAGTCGACATGGTGCTGCTGATGAGCGTCAACCCGGGCTTCGGCGGGCAGAAGTTCATCCCCGGCACCCTCAACAAACTGCGTAAAGCGCGGGCGCTGATCGATGCGTCGGGCCGTGATATCCGCCTGGAGATCGACGGTGGCGTCAACGTCAACAACATCCGCGAAATCGCCGCGGCCGGTGCCGACACCTTTGTGGCCGGTTCGGCAATCTTCAATGCCCCGGACTATCAGGAAGTGATCGCCAAGATGCGTGCAGAACTGGCGCTGGCGCGTCCATGAGTGGCTTTGAGCAACTGTTCCCCGGCAAACTGCCACGGCTGGTGATGTTCGATCTGGACGGTACGTTGATCGATTCAGTGCCGGACCTGGCCGCGGCGGTGGACCAGATGCTGCTCAAGCTGGGGCGCAAGCCGGCGGGTATCGAGTCGGTGCGCGAGTGGGTCGGCAATGGCGCGCAGATGCTGGTGCGTCGAGCCTTGGCCAACAACATCGAGGCCGAGGGTGTCGATGATGTGGAAGCCGAGCATGCGCTTGAGCTGTTCAACGTGGCCTACGAAAACGGCCACGAACTGACCGTGGTTTATCCCGGCGTGCGCGACACCCTGAAATGGCTGCACAAGCAGGGCGTGGAAATGGCCCTGATCACCAACAAGCCGGAGCGTTTCGTCGCACCGCTGTTGGACCAGATGAAGATCGGCCGGTATTTCCGCTGGATCATCGGCGGCGATACCTTGCCGCAGAAGAAGCCCGACCCGGCGGCGCTGTTCTTCGTGATGAAAATGGCCAATATCCCGGCGTCCCAATCGCTGTTTGTCGGCGATTCGCGCAGTGATGTGCTGGCGGCGAAAGCGGCGGGGGTCAAGTGCGTGGCCTTGAGTTACGGCTACAACCATGGCCGGCCGATTGCCGAAGAATCCCCGGCGCTGGTGATTGATGACCTGCGCCTGTTAATCCCCGGTTGCTTGGGAACGGGCGCTGAGATAACGTTGCCCGACGCTGTTCCATCCCCTTCTGGAAATCCCATCGTGGTGGTCACTCGCAAACTCTGGATGAAAGTCATCAAGGCCCTGGCCCGCTGGCGTTGGCGCGCCTGACTGATCCTCGCCGCGCTGCGGCACGTTTGCACACCTGACCGTTAGACCCTCAAGCCACGAGGCACCTCATGATCCGCGAAGAATTCCTGCGTTTGGCCGCTGCCGGCTACAACCGTATCCCCATGGCCTGCGAAACCCTGGCCGACTTCGACACCCCGCTGTCGATCTACCTGAAACTGGCCGACGAGCCCAACTCCTATCTGCTGGAGTCGGTGCAGGGCGGCGAGAAATGGGGCCGTTATTCGATCATCGGCCTGCCGTGCCGCACAGTGCTGCGGGTACATGATCACCATGTGAGCATCACCCTGGACGGCGTCGAGATCGAAAGTCACGATGTGGAAGACCCGCTGGCCTTCGTCGAGGAATTCAAGGCGCGCTACAACGTGCCGACCATCGCCGGCCTGCCGCGCTTCAACGGCGGCCTGGTGGGTTACTTCGGCTACGACTGCGTGCGCTACGTGGAAAAACGCCTGGGCAAATCCCCGAACCCCGATCCGTTGGGTGTGCCGGACATTCTGCTGATGGTTTCCGACGCGGTGGTGGTGTTCGACAACCTCGCGGGCAAGATGCACGCTATCGTGTTGGCGGATCCTTCCCAGGCCGATGCGTTCGAGCAAGGCCAGGCTAGCCTGGAAGCGCTGCTGGAAAAACTGCGCCAGCCGATCACCCCGCGTCGCGGCCTGGACCTCAGCCGTCCACCGGCGGCTGACCCGGTGTTCCGCTCCAGCTTTACCCAGGATGACTACGAGCGTGCGGTCGATACCATCAAGGAATATATCCTTGCCGGTGACTGCATGCAGGTGGTGCCGTCGCAACGCATGTCCATCGACTTCAAGGCCGCGCCGATTGATTTGTACCGGGCGCTGCGCTGTTTCAACCCGACGCCGTACATGTACTTCTTCAACTTTGGCGACTTCCACGTCGTGGGCAGTTCGCCGGAAGTGCTGGTGCGGGTCGAAGACAACCTGATCACCGTACGCCCGATTGCCGGCACCCGCCCTCGCGGTGCGACCGAAGAGGCGGACCTGGCGCTGGAACAGGACCTGTTGAGCGACGACAAGGAAATCGCCGAGCACTTGATGCTGATCGACCTGGGCCGCAATGACACCGGGCGTGTCTCGGAAATCGGTTCGGTGAAGCTCACCGAGAAGATGGTGATCGAGCGTTACTCCAACGTGATGCACATCGTGTCCAACGTCACCGGCGAGCTGAAGGCCGGGTTGACGGCGATGGATGCACTGCGGGCGATCCTGCCGGCGGGCACCTTGTCGGGCGCACCGAAGATTCGCGCGATGGAAATCATCGACGAGCTGGAGCCGGTGAAGCGGGGTGTGTATGGCGGCGCGGTGGGGTATTTCGCCTGGAACGGCAATATGGACACTGCGATCGCGATCCGTACGGCGGTGATCAAGGACGGCGAACTGCACGTGCAGGCGGGCGGCGGGATTGTGGCCGACTCGGTACCGGCCCTGGAATGGGAAGAGACGCTGAACAAGCGCCGGGCGATGTTCCGCGCGGTGGCGTTGGCTGAGCAGACCCCGCAGGACTGAAGTCAGACGTAGATCAAAAATGTGGGAGCGGGCTTGCTCGCGAAGGCGGTGTATCAGTCGATATATAAGGCGACTGTCGCACCGCTTTCGCGAGCAAGCCCGCTCCCACATTTGGTATTTGTCAGTTTCAAGTCCGAGTCAGAAATCCAGACTCACCCCGACACTCAGCCCTTGCTGGGTAAAGTTGTCATCCTTTCTCACGTTATAGGCCGCGTTCAACGCCAGGTCCTTGGTCACCTTGTGGGTAATCCCCAGGTTCAAGCGATCCGAATTGCTGCGTGGCGTGTAGCCGTCCAGTTTGAAATCAATCCCCGGCACGCTGTTGAGGGACATGCCCACTCGCTGCGTATCGTTTTCAAACTCGTGCTCGTGGGCCACTTCGCCAAACACCAGGGTTTGCGGGGTGAAGCGGTAGTTGGCTTGTAATCCGATTCCCAAACGCTTGGAGTCGCGCTGTTGGTCATCAAAGGTCAGCGCGGTGGACCGGGCATCTTTCTCCGAATAACCATTCACCTCGACCCGCGAATAGTCAGCGCTGATAAAGGGTGAGAAGTGCCACTCGCTGTTCGGCTCGGCGATGTCATACCCAACCCGTGCGCTCAATGCCCATAGCCAGCCGTCGGTGTCGCCTTTCTCGGTGCCTTCGCTGATGCCCAGGGCGAACTTGCGCTTGAGGTTATCGAAGTCCAGTTTGCCGCCGGTCAATGCGGCGTCGGCCCACCAGTGATCTTCCTGATATTGGGCGAACGCGGTGCCCAGGTAGCTGTTGAGCTTGTAGTCCGAATCGCTGGCGCCGGCCTCAAGACTCTGGCGATAGAAGCCTGCTGCCACACCCACCCGCCACTCGTCATTGAGCCTGTAGCTGCCACCGATGTTCAGGTTATAGCCGCTGCCGTCACCGCTGGCCGAGCTGTTCTGATCATCGAAGTCCAGGTGCTGGCCGCCAGCGTCGACGATCGCCCGCCATTGGCCCACGGCCTGCCAGCTACCAGAGTCGGCTTGCCATTGGTTGCGCAATGAATCCTGATGGGCGCGCAAGGTGCCTTGGGCCATTTCCGGAAGCAGGGTGATTTCCCAGGGGGCTGCCAGCAGCGAATACGCGTAGTCGGCGATCAGTACCTGCCCGGCCTCGGTCGGGTGCACGGTGTCGTTGTAAATCAGCTTGGCCGGGTCCGGATTGGTGCCGCCGACGCCATACACCGGATTCCTGCAGGTGGTGCCGCTGAAGCACGTCTGGTTGAGGTTCTGGTCGGTGGCAAAACCAAAACGCCCGGGATCGGCAAAGGTTTCCTTGAGCAGCAACGGAATGTTCAGCGGGATGATCTGCGCATCGATTTGCGACAGGCGCTGTACCAGGGTCTGGTTGAACGCGCCGGCCAGGGTGCTGACGGCCCCTTGGAGCGGGGTGCCATTGACGGCAGGTGTCAGGCCCAGGTCCGGCAGCATCCATACCATTACATAACGGGCGCCAGCCTGTTGCAGCGCCTGGGCGCTGTCGGCCAGGCGCCCGGCTGCGGCCGAGGCCTGGTCGGGGCTGAGGACCAGGCCGTCGAGGAAGTCATTGCCGCCGCCGGAGAGAAAGTACAACGCGTTGGGGTCGGCTCGGCCCCCCGTTGATGCCAGGTATCCGGGACGTGTACGCAATACCTGCCCGGTGTCGCTGTCGGTGACGGTGGAGTTACCGGTGATGGCATCGTAGATCTGTTGGGTGGTGTAGCCGCCGACGGCCCAGTTATTGCCGTCTGGCTGGCCCAGCGCGGCGCGCTCCGGCGAGGTCGAGGCATTCAGGTCGCCCGGGGCAACCCCCAGCTTGCCGCCCAATAACGTCGAGGAGATCAGCGATGTGCTTTCGCCGCTGCCGTCGAAGTATTGCGGGCCGGTGCGGTTGGTGAAGCGATAGGTTGAGCCCGGTGCGCCAGGGTCGGCAAATGTACCGGCGTCGGCCAGGCTGTCACCGAAAACGACCATCGTCGAATAAGGCGAGGGCGCGGCGAAGGCTTGCGAGCATGCCAGCGCCAAGAGGCAGCCGACGATGGGGGTGAAATAGGGCATCTTGGTCATGAGTCCGTCCATGATTTTGTTTTTTTGTCAGCACTGTGACTGTAGCGCCCTTGGAAGGGTTCTGAAAAGTTTGACGCCAATTATCAGTCGGGCAGTTTCCCCCGTATTTGCGGCTCGATATTGCACCGTTGGCGAGGCTACGTTACTGTGCCTGAACGTATGAATGAGACCCTCTCCGTGTTGATCATCAGCAAACTCTTGATGCGAGTAGTCAAGGCACACGCCCGTTGGCGTTGGCGCGCCTAACTTTTCTCTACCGGCCCCGCCGGACCTGTACCGATTTGCCTTCTTCACCCTCTGTTAAACGCCCCTTGCCGGCCAACCCCGGCAACCGGAAAGTGCGTCTGGCAGCGGGTCACTCCCTTGGAAGGCCGTCATTAGAAGTCAGTGAATTCAAGAGGTTTTAACCCACATGTTGCTGATGATTGATAACTACGACTCCTTTACCTACAACGTTGTGCAGTACCTGGGCGAACTCGGCGCCGAGGTCAAGGTGGTGCGCAACGACGAATTGACCGTGGCCCAGATCGCCGCGTTGAACCCTGAACGCATCGTCGTCTCCCCAGGCCCGTGCACGCCGACCGAAGCGGGCATCTCCCTCGAAGCCATCCAATACTTTGCCGGCAAGCTGCCGATCCTGGGCGTGTGCCTGGGCCATCAGTCCATCGGCCAGGCCTTTGGTGGCGACGTCGTCCGCGCCCGCCAGGTAATGCACGGCAAGACCAGCCCGGTATTTCACAAGGACCAGGGCGTATTCCAGGGTTTGAACCTGCCGGTAACGGTAACCCGCTACCACTCGCTGGTGGTCAAGCGTGAAACCCTGCCCGAGTGCCTTGAGCTGACGGCCTGGACCCAACTGGAGGATGGCTCGGTCGACGAGATCATGGGCCTGCGTCACAAGACACTGAACGTCGAAGGGGTGCAATTTCACCCGGAATCGATTTTGACCGAGCAGGGCTTCGAGCTGTTCGCTAACTTTCTCAAGCAGAGCGGCGGCACGCGCTAAGGACTTTTCATGGATATCAAGACTGCCCTGAGCCGTATCGTCGGCCATCTGGACCTGAGCACCGCTGAAATGAGCGATGTGATGCGCGAGATCATGACCGGTCAATGCACCGACGCGCAGATCGGCGCGTTCATGATGGCCATGCGCATGAAGAGCGAGAGCATCGACGAAATCGTCGGCGCTGTGTCGGTCATGCGTGAGCTGGCCGACAAGGTTGAACTCAAGACCCTCGACGGCGTGGTCGACGTGGTCGGCACCGGCGGCGACGGTGCGAACATTTTCAACGTGTCGACGGCTTCTTCCTTTGTGGTGGCCGCTGCCGGCTGCACCGTGGCCAAGCACGGTAACCGCGCGGTGTCGGGTAAAAGCGGCAGCGCCGATTTGCTGGAAGCAGCAGGCATCTACCTGAACCTGACCCCGGTACAAGTGGCGCGCTGCATCGATCATGTCGGCATCGGCTTCATGTTTGCCCAGTCCCATCACGGCGCGATGAAACACGCCGCCGGCCCGCGCAAGGACTTGGGCTTGCGTACCCTGTTCAACATGCTCGGCCCGCTTACGAATCCGGCCGGTGTGAAGCATCAGGTAGTGGGCGTGTTCAGCCAGGCGCTGTGCCGGCCATTGGCTGAAGTCCTGCAGCGCCTGGGCAGCAAGCACGTGCTGGTGGTGCACTCCAAGGATGGCCTCGACGAGTTCAGCCTGGCGGCACCGACCTTCGTGGCGGAGCTGAAGAACGACCAGGTCACCGAGTATTGGGTCGAGCCAGAAGACCTCGGCATGAAAAGCCAGAGCCTGCACGGCCTGGCGGTAGAAAGCCCGGCAGCCTCCCTTGAACTGATTCGCGATGCCCTGGGACGCCGCAAGACCGAAAACGGACAGAAAGCCGCAGAAATGATTGTGCTCAACGCCGGTGCGGCGCTGTACGCCGCGGATCACGCCTACAGTCTTAAAGAGGGTGTTGCCCTCGCTCATGATGCATTGCATACCGGGCTGGCGCGCGAAAAGCTCGAAGAACTGGGTGCGTTTACTGCGGTGTTCAAAGTGGAGAATGAAGGATGAGTGTTCCGACCGTTCTGGAAAAAATCCTGGCCCGCAAGGCAGAAGAAGTCGCCGAGCGCCGTGCCCGGGTCAGCCTGGCTGAGCTGGAAGGCCTGGCGAAAACCGCTGATGCACCGCGTGGGTTCGCCAATGCGCTGATCAAGCAGGCCAAGGAAAAACAGCCGGCCGTTATCGCTGAAATCAAGAAGGCTTCGCCGAGCAAGGGCGTGATTCGCGAGATCTTCATCCCTGAAGACATCGCCAAAAGCTACGAGAAGGGCGGCGCGACGTGCCTCTCGGTGTTGACCGATATCGACTATTTCCAGGGTGCCGACCTGTACCTGCAGCAAGCACGTGCGGCGTGTTCGCTGCCGGTGATCCGCAAGGACTTCATGGTCGACCCCTACCAGATCGTCGAAGCCCGAGCGTTGGGCGCCGATTGCGTGCTGTTGATCGTCTCCGCACTGGATGACGTGAAAATGGCTGAACTGGCGGCCGTGGCCAAGAGCGTCGGCCTCGACGTGCTGGTGGAAGTGCACGACGGTGATGAACTGGAACGCGCGTTGAAAACCCTCGACACACCGTTGGTGGGCGTCAACAACCGCAACCTGCACACCTTCGAAGTCAGCCTGGAAAACACCCTCGACCTGTTGCCGCGCATCCCGCGCGACCGGTTGGTGATCACCGAAAGCGGCATCGTCAATCGCGCCGATGTGGAACTGATGGAAATCAGCGGCGTGTACTCGTTCCTCGTCGGCGAAACCTTCATGCGTGCCGAGAACCCGGGGGCTGAATTGCAGCGCCTGTTCTTCCCGGAGCGTGGCGTTGCCGTCAGTGGCTCGACCCTGGATTGATGATGACCCAGCCGGTGGCGATGACGGTCGAGGCAGGCCTTAAGGCCGAGCAGGATTTGCTCGCCGCGGTCTGTGCCGGCGAGCAACCGTTCGGCCTGCTGTTCTGGCAGCCCAGCGATCAAGCGTTGGTGATGCCTCGTCGTTTGAGCCGCCTTCCGGCATTCGAGACCGCCAGCCAGGTGTCGGCAGACGCCGGTTGGCCGGTGCTGCTGCGGGAAACGGGCGGTGAGCCTGTCCCGCAATCGGCAGCCACGGTCAATATCGCGTTGGTCTACGCGCCACCACGCAGTGAAGGCGACCAGGGCCGTATCGAAACCGGCTACCAGCGTCTGTGCCAGCCGATTTGCGACCTGCTGACCGAGTTGGGTGGCAACGCGTCGGTGGGCGAGATCGACGGTGCGTTTTGCGACGGTCGCTACAACGTCAACCTTGATGGTCGCAAAATGGTCGGTACCGCCCAGCGCTGGCGCCAGAGTGGCGGGCGCCCGGTGGGGTTGGTGCATGGTGCGTTGCTGCTGGATGACGATCGCGTCAAATTGATCGCCGCGGTCAATCGCTTCAATGAAGCATGCGGCCTGGAACAACGGGTGCGCGCCGAAAGCCACATCGCCCTGCACGAAGCCTTTGCGGCGCCAGATGCGATTGCCCGGCTTGATACGTTGTACCGTCAGATGCTTGCGAGTTTCCTGCCGGTTTAACGCGTACCGAAGACCACCATGGTCTTGCCTTTGACATGCACCAGGTTGCGTTCCTCCAGGTCCTTGAGCACACGGCCAACCATTTCCCTTGAGCAACCGACGATCCGCCCGATTTCCTGGCGGGTGATCTTGATCTGCATCCCGTCGGGATGGGTCATTGCGTCCGGTTGCTTGCACAACTCCAGCAGGCAGCGGGCAACCCGGCCGGTGACGTCGAAGAACGCCAGGTCGCCGACTTTGCGCGTGGTGTCTCTCAGGCGCTGTGCGATCTGGCCGCTCAGGGCGTACAGAATGTCGGGATCCTGCTGGGCCAGTTCGCGAAATTTCGTATAGCTGATCTCGGCGACTTCGCATTCGACCTTGGCCCGCACCCAGGCACTGCGTTGCTGTTCCTTGCCGGCTTGTTCGAAAAGCCCGAGTTCACCGAAGAAATCACCGGTATTGAGGTAGGCGATGATCATTTCGCGACCATCGTCATCCTCGATCAGGATGGTGACCGAGCCTTTGATAATGAAGAACAGGGATTCCGAGCGCTCGCCCGCGCAGATGATGTTGTGCTTGGCTGGATGACGCCGGCGCTGACAATGCATCAGCAGTTTGTCGAGGTTCTTGATTTTGGGTGTGGGAGTAATAGCAACCATGGTTGTATCCCGAAAAGACTGCACGGTGTTGGTGAGCTTGTTTTTTTATCCAGCGCGATCAACGGCTAAGCTACATCATCCAATGGATGGCAATGCGCCATTGATTTGGCGCCAGCTTAACAGACACATTCTGACTTCATTAGGGAATTTACCCAGCAAACCCTGCTGTTGATCGCTTTCATGGGAAACGCTGCCGGCCCAAAGTGCTGTGCTAAGCTGGCGACCCTTTTTTAGCAGTGGAGTCTGGGCGATGAAGGCACGCATCCAATGGGCGGGCGAAGCCATGTTCCTCGGTGAGTCGGGCAGTGGCCACGTGGTGGTCATGGACGGCCCGCCGGAGGCCGGTGGCCGCAACCTGGGCGTACGCCCGATGGAAATGCTCCTGCTCGGTGTAGGCGGTTGCAGCAATTTCGATGTGGTGAGCATCCTGAAGAAGTCCCGCCAGGCGGTGGAAAGCTGCGAAGCATTCCTGGAAGCCGAGCGTGCCACCGAAGACCCGAAGGTGTTTACCAGGATCCACATGCACTTTGTCGTCAAGGGCCGGGCGTTGAAAGAAGCCCAGGTCAAGCGGGCCATCGAGTTGTCGGCAGAGAAGTACTGCTCGGCCTCGATCATGCTGGGTGCTGCGGGCGTTGCCATCACTCATGATTACGAGATCATTGAGTTGGGCTGATTCTTCAATCGGCAGGCAAAAAGAAAGGGCGCTTGATAGCGCCCTTTTTTTTCTGCTGAAACTAGATGCGGTATGTGCTTTTGGTCATGACCTTGGCCAGCAGGCTCATGCCAAATTTCACCGGTGCCGGGAAGCGGAAGCCGCCCGCGTCCAGCGCGCTTTCGGCGTGATGTTCTTCATCAATGCGCATCTGCTCAAGAATCGCCCGGGACTTTTCGTCTTCAGCCGGCAGTTGCTCGAGGTGTTCATTGAGGTGTTTGCACACCTGATGCTCGGTGGCGGCCACAAAACCCAGGCTGACTTTGTCGCTGATCAGCCCGGCCACCGCACCAATGCCAAACGATAAGCCGTAGAACAGCGGGTTCAGCACGCTCGGATGGCTGTTCAACTGGCGAATGCGTTGTTCGCACCAGGCCAGGTGATCGATTTCTTCTTCGGCGGCATGTTCCATCGCGGCGCGCACTTGCGGCAGCTTGGCGGTCAGGGCCTGGCCCTGGTACAGCGCCTGGGCACAGACCTCACCGGTATGGTTGATACGCATCAGGCCGGCGACGTGGCGGGTGTCGGTCTCGCTCATCTGCGCTTCGGGCCGCACGATGGCGGGCGACGGGCGGTGCGGTTGGCCGCTGAATGGCAGCAGCGTGCGCATGGCCGTATCGGCTTGCAGCAACAGACGATCAATCGGCGAGTAGTGACGTTGGGTAGTCATGCTGACCTCCGGGAAGAATCTCGGCGGCCAGTTTACCGCAAGAGAGGGGGAAGCGTTTGCGCTGGGTCAAATTGCTTGTGTGGCGAGGGAGCTTGCTCGCGCTGGAGTGCGCAGCGCTCTCGTTTTTGGGGCTGCTACGCAGCCCAGCGGGAGCAAGCTCCCTCGCCACAGCAAGCTGCCTCGCCACAGGTAGTGCTCAGCCCGGCGGCCAGTTCATCTGGCGTTGACCCAGAACATGCATGTGGATGTGATAAACGGTCTGTCCGCCATCTTCGTTGCAGTTCATCACCACACGGAAGCCCTTCTCACAGCCTTGCTCAACCGCCAGGCGCTGGGCGGTGAACAGGATATGCCCGGCCAGCGCCTTGTCTTCCTCGGTGAGGTCGTTGAGGGTGCGGATCGGCTTTTTCGGAATCACCAGGAAATGCACGGGTGCCATTGGCGCGATGTCGTGGAAGGCCAGGACCTGGTCATCCTCGTAGATGATCTTCGCGGGTATTTCTCTGTTGATGATCTTGGTGAACAGAGTATCCACAGCTGTTTCTCCATTGTGAAAGTGCAGGGTGAGTGTACTCAGGCGATCAGCGCGGGCAATAGGCCTTGTTGATCGCGCCGGCAATCTTGCGGGTCAGCCAGCGCGGGCTCAGGCGCGGGCTGAACGCCAGCCAGCGATTACGCCGGCCGGGAATGATGATGGCTTTGTTCCTGGCCAGCGCACGCACGGTGTAGAGCGCGACTTCTTCCGGGCTCATCAACTGTTGGCTGCGATCCAGCTTGGCGGTGTCCATTTGGGCGGTGCCGAAGAATGCGGTGCGGGTCGGGCCGGGGCAAAGTACGGAAACCTTGATGCCGCAAGTCTTCAGTTCCTCGCGCAAGCCTTCGGAAAAGTGCAGCACGTAGGCCTTGCTGGCGTAGTAAGTGCTCATCCACGGGCCGGGTTGGAACGCGGCAACCGACGCGACGTTGAGAATCTGCCCGCCGCCGTGCAGGGCCATGGCGTTGCCGAGGGCATGGCACATGCGGGTCAGGGCGAGGATGTTGACCTCCATCAGGTCCTGCTCGGTCATCCAGTCCTGCGCCAGGAACGGGCCGCTGGTACCGATGCCGGCGCAGTTGACCAGCAGGTCGATTTGCCGCTCGCCTTCTTCCAGTTCCAGCAGGAACCCGGAGAGCCGCAGGGGCTCGCCCAGGTCACAGGCGCGGAACAGCACCTCGACGCCGAAGCGCTGAGTCAATTCGATTGCAATGCTTTCCAACTGATCACGCTGGCGGGCCACCAGAATCAAGCTGCGGCCGCGACGGGCCAGTGCTTCGGCCAAGGCCAGGCCGATGCCGCTGGAGGCACCGGTGATCAGAGCGTAACGGGTCATGCGTTTCTCCATCGCAACGCTACCGGGCCTGTGACAGAGGCGTCACAGGCGTCGGGCGTTTTTCACTGTTGCGTAGAGTCTACAGGTTCGGCTGTGTCGTCAGCACTTTGCACATCGACTTCATCGACGGTGGTGGCCTGGTCGCTGTCGTCATCGGAGTTGATGGAGCTGCTTTCGTAGCTGCCGCCTACATCGCTTTCCAGTTGATCCAGGTAGCCGCTCATGCCAACCAACACCGCGCCGGCAAATACCAGCGGAATGAATGCGAGCCACAATGCGGAGAGGATTTTCACCGCAGTGGAGTTACGCGGTGGTGGCGCGCCGTACTGGTTTGCGCCCGTGTTACCGGGGAGGACCATCAGCAGGATCGGGAAGATGCTGCCAACGAAGGGCACCAGGTGCAGGAACCACAGCCAGCCGGACCAGCCCAGGTCATGCAGGCGCTGCACGGTGATCTGTACGCTGACCCACACAGCGGCCACGAGTATGGCAATCCCCACCAGGAAGCCAATGACCATGGCAATCGTCGGAGAGACCGCAGCGATACCAAGTCCGACGGTGAAGAACACGCTTGAGACGAGGAGGATCACCACGCTCAGCACCAGCGTCCACGCCAGGAAGCGCAGGCGTCCGATCCGGCCGTTGACGGTGAATACCTTAAGGGTGGAAAACTCCGGCAGGTTCTCGCCAACCGCGGCCTGGGGCGGGGCGTAAGGCGATGCGGCGGGGCGGGTGTAGTCAGTCGCGCTGCCGGAGTCCGTTTCATGGGTTTCGGCAAGGCTGAAGGCGACCGGCTGCTCTTCTTCTATCCGCGCATCCACCCCGGCGTTTTTCAGCGCTTGCAGATAGGTCTCGGCATCGGCGCGGGAAAGGTCGCGTTTCAGCGCGACCGGGCGGCCGGTGAAAAGCTTTTCGATCGCGTCGACATCACTTTTGAACAACTCGGCGAGGTTCAGCTTGGCGGTGGTGCTTTCGACACCCGGGAGCAATGCGCCATCAAACACAATCTTGAAACGGTTGTCGCTCATGCGGGCATCCTTGTCACTTGAATTGGGGAGGCCTGCCTTGATCAGCAGGCTCTGGATCGCGGATCAGCGTGGCCAGCGTTCTGGCAATTGTGCCGCATGCTCGAGCGCCTTGCGGTATTCGGCATCCAGGCGGGCCACGAGTTCATCGACGCTGGGCAAATCATCAATCTCTCCGACGCCCTGGCCGGCGGACCACACGGTCTTCCAGGCTTTGGCTTCGTCGTTGAGTGGCTTGAGCTTGGAGCCAAAATTGACTTCACCCTTGCCTTGCAGCGCGGCGAGGTCGAAACCGGCATTTTCCAGGCTCTGGCGCATGAAGCTTGCGGGAACACCGGAGACGGCTGGAGTGTGCACGATGTCGGCGGCGCGCGATGTGAGCAGCATCTCTTTATAGGCATCCGGGGCATGGCTTTCGGTGGTGCCGATAAAACGCGTGCCGAAATAGGCCAGGTCGGCGCCGAGCAGTTGCGCGGCGAGGATTTCGTGGCCGTGGTTCAGGCAACCGGCGAGCAGCAGGGTTTTGTCGAAGAACTGACGGATTTCTGCGATCAGCGAGAACGGGCTCCAGGTGCCGGCATGGCCACCGGCGCCCGCCGCAACGGCGATCAGGCCATCGACGCCGGCTTCAGCGGCTTTTTCGGCGTGGCGCCGGGTGGTGACATCGTGGAATACCAGGCCGCCGTAGCTATGCACCGCGTCTACCAATTCTTTCACCGCGCCCAGGCTGGTGATGACGATCGGCACCTTGTGCTCGACGCAGATCGCCAGGTCAGCTTCCACCCGCGGGTTACTGTTGTGCACGATCAGGTTGACCGCATAGGGCGCCGGGTTATCCAGCAGCGCCAGGCCCGCTTCGATTTCTTCCAGCCACGCCTTGAAGCCGCTGCTTTCCCGCTGGTTGAGGGCAGGGAAGCTGCCGACGATCCCGTTGCGGCAGCAGGCCAGCACCAGTTGCGGGTTGGAGATCAGAAACATCGGCGCAGCCACGACGGGCAGGCGCAGATTTTGTTCGAGCGAAGCGGGCAGCGACATTGGAAGTACCCCGAGTAATAGAGATTAGAACGGTTTGACCACGACCAAAATTACGATAGCCAGCAATATCAGAACTGGCACTTCATTGAACCAGCGATAAAAGACATGGCTGCGGGTGTTTTCGCCACGGGCGAAACGTTTTACCTGCGCGCCGCACATATGGTGGTAGCCGATGAGCAGTACTACCAGGGTCAACTTGGCGTGGATCCACCCGCCGGATTGAAAGATGGCCGGGTTGAGGTAGATCAGCCATCCGCCGAACACCAGGCTGGCGATCATCGCCGGGCCCATGATGCCGCGGTACAGCTTGCGCTCCATCACGCTGAAGCGTTCCTTGCTGATGGTGTCCTCGCTTTGGGCGTGGTAGACGAACAGGCGCGGAAGGTAGAACAGCGCGGCAAACCAGCAGACGATGCTGATGATATGAAAGGCTTTGACCCATAGATAAAGCATTTTTAGTTATTCCCAGGTTCACGGTAGCTGAAGATAGTAGTGGCTCTTGCGTCTACACGTCATGTTGAAGGTTGTCGCAGGACGATACGAACCCTATTATCGACGGCTTTCCAGTGGGTTCGTTGAGGGCAGGTTTATGGTCAAGGTCGGTATCGTCGGCGGCACGGGTTACACCGGTGTCGAATTGCTGCGTCTGTTGGCTCAGCATCCGCAAGCTGAGGTGGTGGTGATCACTTCCCGATCCGAGGCCGGCCTGGCCGTGGCCGATATGTACCCGAACCTGCGAGGCCACTATGACGGCCTGGCGTTCAGCGTTCCGGATATCAAGACCCTGGGCGCGTGTGATGTGGTGTTCTTTGCCACGCCTCACGGTGTGGCCCATGCCCTGGCGGGCGAGTTGCTGGCCGCCGGTACCAAGGTGATCGACTTGTCGGCAGACTTCCGCCTGCAGGACGCCGATGAGTGGGCCAAGTGGTACGGCCAGCCTCACGGTGCACCGCAGTTGCTGGAAGAGGCGGTGTACGGCCTGCCGGAAGTCAATCGTGAGCAGATCAAGCAAGCACGCCTGATCGCTGTGCCGGGTTGCTATCCGACGGCTACGCAGTTGGGTTTCCTGCCATTGCTGGAAGCTGGGCTGGCGGATGCATCGCGGCTGATTGCTGACTGCAAGTCGGGCGTCAGCGGTGCTGGTCGTGGGGCCGCTGTAGGTTCGCTTTACTCCGAGACGTCGGAAAGCATGAAAGCCTATGCAGTCAAAGGCCATCGTCACTTGCCGGAAATTCGCCAGGGGCTGCGTCGTGCTGCGGGCAAGGATGTCGGCCTGACGTTTGTGCCGCACCTGACACCGATGATCCGCGGGATCCACTCCACACTGTATGCGACAGTCGTTGATCGCTCGGTAGACCTGCAGGCGCTGTTTGAAAAGCGCTATGCCAATGAGCCGTTCGTCGATGTGATGCCGGCGGGCAGCCACCCGGAGACCCGCAGCGTGCGCGGTGCCAACGTGTGCCGTATCGCAGTGCATCGTCCACAGGATGGTGACCTGGTGGTGGTATTGTCGGTCATCGACAACCTGGTCAAGGGCGCCTCGGGCCAGGCTGTGCAGAACATGAACATCCTGTTTGGCCTGGATGAGAAGCTGGGCCTGTCCCACGCGGGCATGCTGCCGTAAATTTTCTGCTGTTGCGCAAAGGCCCGTTGATCGGGCCTTTCGTGTTTTTAATGGCCGCTGCGCAGATTGATATACCGTAACAATAGTTGACCGCTTTTCTAGGAGAAGCGGATAATGCCCGCCATCACGCATATGGCGGCGCTACGCCGGGAGATTATCAGCATGAGCGTTGAATCCTTCACCCCCACGGCTTTGCAATTCACCCACGGTGCTGCGCACAAGGTGAAGAGCCTGGTCGATGAAGAGGGTAATGATCGCTTGAAGCTGCGCGTATTTGTTACGGGCGGCGGTTGTTCAGGGTTTCAGTACGGTTTTACCTTCGATGAAGACGTGGCCGATGACGACACCATCGTTGAGCGCGAGGGCGTCAGCCTGGTTGTCGATCCGATGAGCTTCCAGTACCTGGCAGGAGCCGAGGTGGACTATCAGGAAGGTCTGGAAGGTTCGCGCTTCGTGATCAAGAACCCGAATGCCACCACCACTTGTGGTTGCGGGTCTTCGTTCTCGATCTGATCGACAGCGGATATAAAAACGCCGCTTGGCCTTGATAGGGCCAAGCGGCGTTTTGCTGTGTGGGATTCAGGCGGGGTAGATCGCGCCGAGTACACGAAGGCCGCGGGCGCCGGTGACGCTGGGGCGGTTGGCGGCGATGCCTTCCAGGCAGCAATGGGCCAGCCAGGCGAACGCCATGGCTTCGACCCAGTCAGGGTCTACGCCGCAGGTGGCGGTGCTGCTGACCTGGGTCGCCGGCAGCAGGGCGCTCAGGCGGCTCATCAAGGTTGCGTTGTGGGCGCCGCCGCCGCAGACCAGCAGGGTTTCGGTCTGTGGTTGGGCGGTTTGCAGGGATTCGACGATGGTCAGGGCAGTCAGCTCGAGCAATGTGGCTTGCACATCCTGGGCTGCGAATGGCGGCAATCGTCCCAGGTGATGCTCAAGCCATCCCAGGTTGAAGACTTCGCGACCGGTGCTTTTTGGCCCCTTGGTCACAAAGAACGGATCGCTGAGCAATGCCTTGAGTAGCTGGGGTTCAACCTTCCCGCTGGCAGCCCACTGGCCATCGCGGTCGAAGTTCTCGCCGCGTTGCTGGTGAATCCAGGCATCCAGCAGGACATTCCCCGGGCCGCAGTCGAAGCCCGCGACCGGTTTGCCGGTCTCGATCAGGCTGAGGTTGCTGAAGCCGCCCACATTCAGTACGGCGCGGTTGCCCGTACGCTCGCCAAACAGTGCCTCATGAAATGCAGGCACCAGCGGGGCGCCTTGGCCTCCGGCGGCGACATCGCGGCTGCGGAAATCACTGACGACGGTGATTCCCGTCAATTCGGTGAGCAGTGCCGGGTTGCCGATCTGCACGGTAAAACCCCGTGCAGGTTCGTGACGAATGGTTTGGCCGTGGCTGCCAATCGCTCGAATGTCCTGGGGCTTGAGGTTCTGCTGATCGAGTAGGGCGTGAATACCTTGGGCGGCAAGCGTCACCCAGTTCTGCTGCGCGAGCGCCGAACGGGCAATCTCGTCCGGGCCGCTGGCGCACAGGCCAAGCAGCTCGGAACGCAGGGATTCAGGCATGGGGATGTAGTGGGTGGCGATCAGCTTGATCGCCGGGCCTTGCTCGATCAGCGCAATGTCCAAGCCATCAAGGCTGGTCCCGGACATCACACCTATATAGAGCGACATGGCTTAGCGCTTCGCCGAAGCCAGGAGAGTCGAGCGCTCCTGGTCCATGCGGGCCATCAATGGCTGGCTCTGCTGCAGGAAGCGAGCGCGCTCGGCCTTGGCGATCGGGTCGGCCATTGGCAGCTTCTGGCCCAGTGGGTCGACGTGCACGCCGTTGACCTGGAATTCGTAGTGCAAGTGCGGGCCGGTAGACAGCCCGGTAGTGCCGATGTAACCGATCACCTGGCCCTGCTTGACGTTGCCGCCGGTCTGGATGCCCTTGGCGAAACCTTGCATGTGGCCATACAGCGTGCGGTAGGTGGCCCCGTGCTGGATGATCACGGTGTTGCCGTAGCCGCCACGGCGACCAGCCAGCAAGACCTTGCCGTCACCGGCAGCCTTGATCGGCGTGCCACGCGGGGCGGCGTAGTCGACGCCTTTGTGAGCGCGAATTTTGTTCAGAATTGGATGCTTGCGACCCATCGAGAAACGCGAGCTAATACGGGCGAAGTCAACCGGGGTACGGATGAACGCCTTGCGCATGCTGTTGCCATCGGCGGTGTAGTAGCTGCTGTTGCCTTGTTTGTTGGTGTAGCGCACGGCGGTGTAGGTCTTGCCACGGTTGGTAAACCGCGCAGAAAGGATGTTGCCGGTGCCGACGACCTTGCCGTTGGCGACCTTCTGTTCGTAGATCACGTCGAATTCGTCACCCTGGCGAATGTCCTGGGCGAAGTCGATGTCGTAGCCAAACACGCTGGCCATGTCCATGGTCATGCTGTGGGACAGGCCGGCGCGGGCGGCGGACTGCGACAGCGAGCTGTTGATCACGCCGTGTACATAGGCGGAGCGCATGACCGGCTTGGTGGTGATGCGGTTGAACGCAAAGCCCTTGGCGCCTTTGGTCAGGGTGATGCTTTCCAGGTCGCTGACGTTGCTGTGCAGGTTGGTCAGCTGGCCGTCGGGCGCCAGTTCGAATTCAAGCTTCTGGCCATGCTTGAGTTGGGTGAATTGCTTGGCCTGCTTGTCGCTTGCCAGTACATCGTTGACCGTCGCGGCGGGGAGGCCGACCTTTTCGAACAGGGTCGAAAGGGTGTCGCCCTTGGCAACAATGACTTCCCGGTGCAGCGGGTTCTTGGGTGCCTCTACTACCGCAGGTTCGGCTTGCGCGGTTTCCTTGGTGTCTTCGGCGCTGCTTTCGATCTGGGCAAACGGCGATTCGGCTGCGCCATTTGTGGCTTGAAGTGCGTCGGAAGCGTCTTGATCTTGTGTCAGTTGCTCAACCGGACTTTCAAGGTCAAGGCTTAGGGTCGTTCGTTTGGCTTCTACGTCGCTGGAAGGAAATACCAGGAGTGCCAGGCTCAGAAGGGCGGCGATCCCACTTGCGGCGAGCAGGTGGGTCTTCGGGTAAAGCGGCGGCGCTTTAGACGGTTCTGTGGTCATAAGTAATTTTGACTTTGAAAAGATGAATTGGAAAAGATGAATGACATGATGAAGATGAAATAACTGTATAAAATATAACCAAATCATCTGTGGTGCAAGCTTGCGAACGCTGGGCTTGCTGAACGGTGTCCGTGCGCAGGGCAAAACTTGTAATTAGTCCCTGATCTTGTATGGTTGGTTCCCTTTTGAATCTGAGCCTTGCGGGTCTGTTATGAAGTCGGTTGAAGAGCAGCTAGCGCTGATCAAACGTGGTGCGGAAGAACTGTTGGTCGAAGCTGAGCTGATCGAAAAGCTCAAGCGTGGCCAGCCCCTGCGTATTAAGGCCGGCTTTGATCCGACGGCGCCGGATCTGCACCTTGGGCATACGGTGCTTATTAATAAGCTGCGCCAGTTCCAGGAACTGGGGCATCAGGTGATCTTCCTTATAGGTGACTTCACCGGGATGATCGGCGATCCGAGCGGCAAGAGCGCTACGCGTCCGCCGCTGACCCGTGAGCAGGTTCTCGATAACGCCGAGACCTACAAGACCCAGGTCTTCAAGATTCTTGATCCGGCCAAGACCGAGGTGGCCTTCAACTCCACCTGGATGGATCAGATGGGGCCGGCGGATTTCATTCGTCTTACGTCCCAGTACACCGTTGCTCGCATGCTCGAGCGCGATGACTTCGATAAGCGCTACTCCACTAATCAGCCGATCGCTATCCATGAGTTCCTGTACCCATTGGTTCAAGGGTATGACTCGGTGGCGTTGCGTGCCGATGTCGAGCTGGGCGGTACTGATCAGAAGTTCAACCTGCTGATGGGGCGTGAGCTGCAGCGTGCGTATGGGCAAGAGGCTCAGTGCATTCTGACGATGCCGTTGCTGGAAGGGCTGGATGGCGTCAAGAAGATGTCCAAGTCCCTGGGTAACTATGTCGGTATCCAGGAAGCGCCGGGTGTGATGTACGGCAAGCTGGTTTCGATTCCGGATGCGCTGATGTGGCGTTACTTCGAACTGTTGAGTTTCCGCTCGATGGATGAGATCAATGCATTGCGTGCTGAAGTGGAAGCTGGGGCTAACCCGCGGGATGTGAAGATCAAGCTGGCTGAAGAGATTGTTGCGCGCTTCCATGGTGAAGAGGCTGCGGCCAGTGCTCACCGTGCTGCGGGTAACCGTATGAAGGATGGCGAGCTGCCGGATGATCTGCCTGAGATTGAATTGACTGCTGGCGAGGCAATGCCGATCGCTGCCGTCCTTAATAAGGCGGGCCTGGTGAAGAACTCGGCGGTGGCGCGCGACCTTCTGGGGTCTGGCGGTGTACGTATAGATGGTGAGGTTGTCGATCGCACCTTTATATACGAACTGGGCGCGACCCACGTTTGCCAGGCCGGCAAGAAGGCATTTGCGCGTATTACGCTTAAATCCGAATAAACCTGAAATTAACTGTTGACGGCGTTTTATATCTGTCTATAATTCGCCCCACTTCC